>NZ_JAMYSE010000007.1:0-172142 GCF_040321795.1 Mesorhizobium sp. M0244
CCCCCCCCCCGCCCGCGGGGGCTCCGCGGGCCGCGTGGCCCGTTCGGCCCCTGCGCCCGGCGGGGGCCGCGCCGCCCGCCATGCCGCCCCGGGGTCGGCCCCCCGCGGCGGGATAGAACTCATCCCAGTTTTCCGCCGTCAGTTTCTCTTGTGGGGCATGTCTTTCCCCATCCACACTTGCTTGCCAGTCGATCCATGGTGCGTAGACGTCCGGGCTGTTTTGATCCGACGCGCCAGGCATCCAGTCCATGGGATGGAGCACAAAGCCGCGGCTGGCGACAAGCGTCGCCACGCGCGTCTTGCGCCTCGTGTCGGCGGCGTGCTTCAGAGCGGCTCTCAACAACGGCCGAAACCGTCCCGGCAGCATGGGCAGGGCAAGTCTGGGCAGCGGCGGACGACGCTTCAGTGTCATCGGCGCCGCAGGCCGTAGCGCGACGTCGAGCGCTTGTGCGGCGATTGCCAGGAGCCGGCGCTCCTGTTCGTCGGGACTTGTACCGCCGGCGATTGCCTTCCAGTCGGCCGGAGCCAGATCGAAAGTGGCGCCGCCGGTGATCCAGCAATCGCGCATTGCCGCCAGGCCTGTTTGCTCGCCTTCGTTCACGCCAGATCAAGCCTCCCGAACTCGCTTTGCGCCGCCAGCAGGTCAAGCCGGGCGCCATTCCAGAGCGCTGCCGTGGCCGCAAGGTCGAGGCCGAGCAAGGTTTGATCTACCGCGCCGGCGATCGGCAAGGCGATCCCCTGCGGGTCATCCTCTGCCTGCCACCATGCCGTGCCCCGATCGTCTAGCAGGATCGCGCCGGGCGGCAACATGAGGGGACAATCGCCAATCCAAGGCGCGGCGTCCTGATGGGAAGCATGCGTCGCGAGCGGATCTTTCGCGGCGCCAAAAGCGAAATCGGGCCACGCGCCGGGCGCAACTTCCCCCATGCGCTCCGCCACCAGGGCGCGGAGCGGCATGCGTGATGGATAAAACACCAGCCGGGCATTGAAACGGTCGCCTGGTGCAAAAGCATTGGACCGGCGCCCGGCCGAAGCCGGGAAAAAATCGAGCAGCACGGCAAATTGCGGCGCAGCGCTCTTCAAATCGAGTAGCCAGGTCGAATGGCTGACCAGGCCATCGCGGCGGCTCTCGATCTTCTCGCCGAGAACCTCCCATAGGCTTTCAACCTGTTTTGCGTCCGGATTGGCGAGTACCTGCTCGCGGGTGTCAGAGGTCGATACAAGACGCTTCAACTCGGGATCGTCAGGCGCTGATCGCCAGGCTTTGGCCAGCAGCACAAGCTTGCCAAGCTCGCGGATTGCTGCATCGGGCCTTTCTTCGCTGCGCAGCGCCATCAACCGCGACGGGATCTCGTCGATACGGCCGGCGAGCGCGGTTGCCTTCATGTCGACCAGCCGCGCGGCAATCCGGCGGCAGCGGTCGCTGCTGGCGTCGACAAATCCGGAAAGACCGAGCCGCAACTGGTCGGCAATCCATTGGTCGAGCTCATCGAGCGCCGCCGACACTGCGTGGCGTGTGTCTTCCGCCCGCTTGCGCTGCGCTGCCTCGCGCCGCTCTACCGCCGCAACGTCTTCAACGGCTGCGCTCTCGTCCGGCCTTGAGGCTTCGCCAATGCTCTTGGCTTCCGCGCCCAGTGCCAGTTGCGTCGGCTGTGGCGTTGTCTTCCGGCGCCGGCCGAGCCAATCATTCACCCATTCCGGCGTCGTATCGGCAGCGGCAAAACTGGCTGGCGCCGTGGCGGCAATCCACATCAGGGCCAGCGTGTGCTTGCACGGGAATTTTCGCGAGGGGCAGGTGCATTTGTAGCCGTGATCGCCCGTGTCGACCACAACGCGATAAGGATTGGAGCCGGAGCCCTGGCATTCGCCCCAGATGAGCGCCTGCTGCTCATGTTTTTCGAGCCGCGGCCAGTTCGATCGTTTGGTGAGCTTGGAGGCGGCGCTCAGCGACGCCTGATCGGGAGCGAGCGCCTCAATGGTTTTCAGATCGAATTCCAAGCCGCGCATCTCCCGCCTTCGAAGCAGTATAGATAGCGTTTTGTGAAGAACTATTATAGCTCCGGCATGATGAAGATCGGCACGGCAGCTCAGCTGTGCAATCACTCTTTCGCTGCAAGCAGGCTTTGAAAGCCGGAGTGGCCGGCCGGGGCAGCCAATCGCGGCCGGCGCTCAGCCTCTGCCCTTCAAAAACTCGATCACCATTGCCGCGGTCCAGGTGAAGCGGCTGCCGCCGAGCGGCTCACCGCTGAGCGGGTCGTAATATTCGGCAAAGCCGCTCTCGGCGATCAGGTCGAGACTGGACTGCGTGATCCGTTGTGCCATTTGGCTGTGGCCGGCGGCGGCAAGGCCGTCGGCGATCATGTAGTTGACCACCAGCCAGACCGGGCCGCGCCAGTAACGCTTGGCATCGAAGCGCGCATCGCCAGGATCGTGCGAGGGGACGATATAGTGCGCCTTGCCGGCGATGCGCTCGATCGTGGCAGCGATGGCTGCGGCCCGGCTTTCCGGAATGGCCGCGAACACCGGCAGAAAGCCGCCGACCGAAGCGCTGTCAACAAGCTTTCCAGCCACTCGGTCAAAACAAATGTATTGGCCATGCGCGTCGCTCCACAGCCGCTCCATAGCCGCTACGCCCTTCTCGGCGCGGGCTCGGTTGGCGTTGGCGATGTCCTTCTCGCCGAGCGTCTCGGCGAGATCGGCGAGATCGGCGGCGGAACGGATCAGGATGGCATTGAAGCCAGGATCGACGACCTGGAACGGCGAGGCGTCGTGCAGCCGGGCGTTGTCCCAGCCAAGCCCGCGGAAATGCTGCAGCAGCCAGATGTAGCGGTCATACTGCGCCTTGGTTGGACGATGCGCCGGATCGGCGTGCAGGATGTCGCGGCGGGTGTAAGGTTCGACGCCTTCGGTCGGCACGCGCTCGAACGCGTCGTCCCAGTCGATCGAGTTGTCGCGGCCGGACTCCCATGGGTGGATTATGGCGACCAGTCCTTCGCCGTTCGGGTCGCGATTTTCGTAGAACCAGCGGTGCCAGGCGTCGATTTTCGGCAACAGCGCGCGGGCGCGCTCGACCGCCAGCGTTTTGTCCTTGGCCCGGTCGAACAGGCGGCGCACGGCAAAGCCGGCGACCGCCGGCTGGGTGATGCCGGAGGTGGCGGTCGGGCGGTTCGTTCGCCAGACCTCCGGTCCAGGGAAATAGCCGTCGCTCCAGACATGGAAGACGATGTGCGGCACCATGCCGTCCGGCCACTGGTGGGCGAACAGCGTGTCGATCTCGGTCCAGGCTCGGGCCTCGTCATAGTGGGCAAGACCGAGCGCGGTCAGGCAAGAATCCCAGTTCCACTGGAACGGGTAGAGGCCCTTGGTCGGTATGGTGTAGGTGCCTTGGTCGTTTTCCCTGAGCACCTCGACGGCGCGGGCGATGGTTTCGTCAATGGCAAGAGATATCATCGAGGCGTTCGTACTTTCAGGATCGAAGGGCGTGGGGATCAAAGTGCGTTGGTGGTTTCAGGATCGAACCAGCGGATGCGGTCGGGTTTGGGCGAAAGCCGCAAGTGATCGCCGACGGCAATCGTGGCATTCGATTCGAGAATGGCGCGGAACAGGCCGCCCTCGACATCGCAGGTGACCAGCGTGTGCGGTCCGAGCGGCTCGACGACGCGCACGGTGGCGCGCAGCCCCTCGTTGCCGGCGTCGACATCCTCGGGGCGAATGGCGAATTCTATCGTCTGCTTGTCCGACTTCGGGCCCGGCAGCGTCAGCTCGGCGACAGTCCAGCCGCCGTTCGCAGCCTTCGTCGCCGGGATGAAATTCATCGGCGGGTTGCCGATGAAGGAACCGACGAAGCGGGCCGCCGGATTGCGGTAGACCTCTACCGGCGAGGCGGCCTGGACGATATGGCCCTGATGCATGACGGCGATGCGGTCGGCCAGGCTCATCGCCTCGACCTGGTCGTGGGTGACGTAGATGGTGGTGGTTCTGGATGCGGCAAGCACGCCCTTGAGCTCGGCGCGCATTTCGAGCCGCAGCAGCGCGTCGAGGTTGGACAGCGGCTCGTCCATCAGGATGACGTCGGGCTCCATGGCGAGCGCCCGAGCGACAGCCACACGCTGGCGCTGGCCGCCGGAAAGCTGGCCGGAATAGCGCTTCAAAAGCTGCTCGATGTGCATGAGCTCTGCGGTGCGGTTGACGCGCCCCTCGACCTCCTGCTGCGGCAGCTTCTTCATGCGCAGGCCGAAGGCGATGTTCTCGAACACCGTCAGGTGCGGAAAGACGGCGTAATTCTGGAACACCATGGCGATGCCGCGTTCGCGCGGCGGCAGATGGTCGACGCGGCGGCCGCCGATCCAGACTTCGCCCTGGCTTGGCGTCTCCAGGCCGGCGACGATCCTTAGCAGCGTGGTCTTGCCGCAGCCCGAGGCGCCAAGCAGCACCATGAACTCCTGATCGGCGATAGTCAGATCGATCGAATGCAAAGCGGTGAAGCCGCCGAAGCGCTTTGCGACTTGTTTGATGGCGATCTCAGCCATCGGCGTTCTCGTTTGTGCGCGTCATCGGTTGGCGATCCCCCACATGGCGAACAAATATTTGCGGACGGCGAAGATGAAGATCAGCGCCGGGATGACCAAGGCCGCGCCGCCGGCGAATTTGAGGTAGAGCGGCGATTCGCCGAGGCTCTGCAGCAGGAAGGCGGTCAGCGTCCGGTTCTCGATCGTGAGCACGGCTGCGGCAAACACCTCGTTCCACGAGATGGTGAAGGCAAATACCGCCGATGCCGCGATGCCCGGCAGCGCCAGCGGCAGAATGACCTTGCGAAATGCCTGCAATCTTGTGCAGCCAAGCGTCCAGGCCGCTTCCTCCAGCTCGACCGGAATGCTGGAGAAGAGCGAGAAGGTAATCAGCACGGCAAACGGCAGCGCCAGCGTGGTATGGACCAGCGCCAGCCCGATCGCGGTATCGTCGAGGCCGGTACGGATGAACATTACCGCCAGCGGCAGCGCCAGCAGCGGCAGCGGGAAGGCGCGGGTCATCAGCACGAGGAAACGGAACGTTTCCTTGCCTGGGAAATCGAAGCGCGACAGCGCGTAGCCAGCCGGTGCGCCGAAGCCGATCGAGAGGATCATCGTCAGGGCAGCGACGAGGACCGAATTCCACAGCGCCTTGGCGACGCCGGCGAAATTGATGAAGAAGGAAAGGCTGCCGAAATCGAATGACGGGAAGAAGCGCTTGGGGAATGCGGTCACCTCTTCCGGCGACGACAGCGCGTTGACGATCAGCAGATAGATCGGCAACAGCACCCAGACGCAAAGCAGGATGACGGTGGCGACCAGCAGCCAGTTGCCGGCTTTGCGGGCCGCAGGCGCGGCGATCGACAGCTCCGCGACGGTGCTCATATCCGCGCCTCCTTCGGCACACGCAGCACCCGTAGGAAGAACAGCGTGAAGCCGATCGAGATGGCGAGGATGAACAGCGCCATGGCTGCGGCGACATTTCGGTCCTGCAGCGTGAACTGCCAGTTGTAGGTTTCGCCCATCAGCACCGGCAGATTGGTGCCGCCGAGTGCTGCAACCACTGCAAAGACCTCGAAGGCAAGGATGACGCGCAGAATGATCGCCGTCTGCAGGCTGGGGCGCAGCAGAGGCAGTGTGATCTTGACGAAGCGCTTCCACGGGCTCGCGCCGAAGACCTCGGCTGCCTCGTAATATTCCTTCGGGATCAGCCCCATGCCGGCGACCAGGATAACCATCATGATGGCGGTCGCACGCCAGATCTCTGCCAGCGCCACGGCGATGAAGATCATCAGCTTGCTCTGGTAGCCGAGGAACATGACCGGCCTGTCGATGACGCCGAGGTTGGAGAGCAAGGTGTTGAGGAAGCCGGACTGGTCGAAGATGGCGAGCCAAATCAGCCCGGCGGCGAGATCGGAGATGCCGAGCGGAATGGCGAAGATATAAAGCGCGGCGCTGCGCCCCGTTTCGAGCCGCGACACCACCGTTGCCATCAGCAGTGCCATGATCAGCTGGATCGGCACGACGACGGCGCTCAGCAGCAGCGTGTTGCGGATCGTGACCGGGAATTTCCAGCTGCCGGCCATGGTGCGGAAATTGTCGAGCGTAAAGCCGCCGTCGCGGGTGAACGCTTCGAAGGCGACCAGCGCGAACGGGTAGAGAAAGAAGACGCAAAGGAACAGCGTCGCCGGCATCAGCAGCAGATAGGGCAGGGCCTTGCCGTGCATGGAGCGATCTCTGTTCGGCGTTTGAAAAGGGGTGGGCGCCCGGCGCGCTAGAGTCCGGACGCCCGGGGAGGATTCTTAATCGACCGGGCAGGCGCCCTGCGATGGTTTGTCAGGCGCCCAGCATGGCGCCTTCGCCTGGTCGATGATCGCTTTCAGCGCCGTCGCCTGTTCGTCGAGCACGCCGTGCACGTCCTCGCCGCCGAGCACGATGCGCTCGAAACTGTCGGTGTAGATCTGGTTGAACTTGCCGCCGAGATCGCCGAGTCCCATCGGCAGTAGCGCCGGCAGCGCATCGGGAGCTCCGGTCATCGTGGCGATCGCCGGGCCGAAGGCCTTGACCGAGGCCGGCATGTCGTCGGGCAGCTTGACGTCGACGATCGGGAAGAAGTTCGTCGCCTTCAGTGTCGCGATCTGGGTTTCCGGCTTCAGCATATAGGCGACCAGCGCTTTGGCCTTGTCCATGTCGGGCGAGGTTTTTGGGATGGCGACGCCAGCGATCACCGGCATGTAGCCGCGGCCTGCCGGCCCGGCCGGCGCCGGGAAGGCGACGAACTCGTCGGGTTTCTGGTTGAAGGCGTCGGCGAGCCGCGCCACGTGATCGAACGCCACCCACACTTCGCCGGTCAGCAGCGGCTCCTGCATGAACGCATAATTGGTCGAATTCGGGTTGGTATACTGCCACAATTCCTTGAACTTGTTCCACGCCGTCTCGGCCTCCGCCGAGCGGAACTTGGTCACCATCGAACCGGTGTAGGACGGATAGAGGAAGCCCTCGAAGAAGCGGTGCTTCAGCCCTTTCGGACCGGCCGGAAAGCCGAATTTGGGCGAGCCGGTCTTCTCTGCGATGGTTTTTGCCCATTCGATCAGCTGGTCGTAGGTGATGGTGTTGAGATCGGTGCCGGCCGGCAGATATTGCAGCGCCTGCTTGTTTGCCGCCATCAGGAAGGTGGCCTGCATCCATGGCAGGTATTTCTGTTCGCCTGTGCCGAGCGTGCCGAGCTTCTTGTAGGCATCGTTGACCTTGACGCCGCCGACATCGATGCCAGACAGATCGACAAGGTTAGCGCCGACCGTGGAGAAGTCCCCGTGCAGGCCGCCAAGCACGCCGATGCTGCCGGAGCCGGCCTGCAGTTCGGCTTGCAGGCGGGTGAGCCAGGGCCCGTCCTCGGCGACTTGGTAATCGACCTGGCCGTCAAACCCCTTCAGCACCTCGCCGCGCATTTTCTGGGTCTCTTCCACGGGTCGCGCCTGTGTCGACCAGAACAACACCTGCTGGGCTTGTGCTGCGCCGGCAGCGAGCGACAGCGCCAGCACGGCACCTGCCAACGTCCTCAACGCATTCATCGTCATCTTCCTCCCTGGTTATGCGCCGCTAAGGCGTCAGTTCTGTCCTGTAGGTGCCGGACCATGGCTTGCCCGCGAGACAAGTGTCGGCCGGACCAGCCGCGTCAGCGGCGCGGCCGGCCTGTCGCCGATGACGGTCAGCAGCATCTCGCCGATCTCGCGCGCGCACTGGCGGATCGAGGCGTCGAAAGTGGTCAGCCCCGGCGGCGCGTAGGCGGAGGCGGCTATGTTGTCGAAGCCGATCACCGAAAGGTCGCGAGGAATGGCAAGGCCAGCGCGGGCTGCCTCTTCCATCACCGTCAGCGCCAGCTCGTCGAACAGCGCGACAATCGCCGTCGGCCGCTCCGCGACATGCAGCAACCGGTTGATCGCCTGGATGCGGGCACCGCGATCGAAACGCGGCGCTGTCGCCACATCGAGCCTGACCGACGGGTCGCCCCGGCGGGCGATCGCGGCAGCGAGCCCATCCTGTCGGAGATGGCGAAACGTCATTGGCTCGGAAATCGTCACCAGGCCGAAATGGCGGTGTCCGAGATCGTACAGCATGTCGAAGGCTTCGCCGAAAGCATACGCGCCATCGGTATCGAGCCAATGATAGGCAAAGTCGCCGTCGAGCAGCCGGCCATGCGCGACGAACGGGAAATTGCGTTGGCGCAGATACGCAAGCCGCTCGTCGACCTCGGCGATACGGGTGACGACGACGCCGTCGGCGCGCCCCGATTCCACGACATGGCGGAGCACGGAAAGCTCGGACTGGCCCTGCGCCGCTGCGGCCAGAATCAGGTCGGAGCCGTGCGAAACCAGCCCTTCGCCCAACCCGGTGACGAATTCGCCGAGGAAGGAATCGACCAGATTGGGACCGCGGATCGGCAGCACCATGCCGACAAAGCCGCTGCGGCCGGAGACCAGCGTGCGGGCTGCCGTGTTCGGCACGTAGCCGGCCTGGCGCGCGGCCTCGGTGACACGTTGGCGCGTTTTCAAGGCGATCTGCTCGTGGCCGGCAAGGGCGCGCGAAACGGTGGTGATCGACAGGCCGAGCTGCGCAGCAAGTTCTTTGAGGGTAGTAACGCGGGCCGGCATCGTTCCTCCGAACGGAGTTTGAAACGTTTGTAATCGGTTCTGGCTAAATTGCAAACGTTTTAGAACATGCCCGAGCAGTCCCCGCTAATTCGCGCGACCCCTGTTTGGCCAAGACCGACGCTCGGCCGGCAAGCCCAAACGAAGATTTAAACGCTGCGGTTGCTTGACTCGGGCGACGCCTTGTGAAAAATTTTGCAGCAACTGATAAAAATATCAAAGGGCGGAAATGGTTGGTTTTGGCAACGGCCTGCTGCGCGACGATGAGACCGGGATGGCAGCCCGTGCCGCCTGGCTTCACTATGCCGGCGGCCTGACCCAGTCGGAGGTCGCCAAGCGGCTCGGCCTGACCAGCCTCAAGGCGCATCGCCTCATCACCAAGGCCAATCAGGAAGGCCTGGTCAAAGTCTATATCGACGGCGAAGTCTCCGAATGCGTGGAGCTCGAGGACGAGTTATCCGGCCGTTACGGCCTCGACTATTGCGAGGTGGTTCCGGATTTCGATGCCGAAGACCTGCCGCTCAAGGCGCTTGGCATTGCCGGCGCGCAGTTTCTCAAGCGCGAGATCGAACGTGGCGAGGAGACGCTGATCGGCGTCGGCCATGGCCGCACACTTGCCGCCTGCGTCGAATATCTGCCGCGCATATCGGCCGGCAGGATACGTTTCGTTTCCCTGCTTGGCGGCCTGACGCGCAAGTTCTCGGCCAATCCGCATGACGTCATCCACCGCGTCGCCGAACGGACCGGTGCGGAGGCCTATGTGATGCCGGTGCCGATGTTCGCCAACACCGTCGAGGATCGAACGGTGCTGCTCGGGCAGAAGGGCGTCAGCGATGTCTTCGACCTCGCCAAGACCGCCGACTTGCTCATTGCCGGCATCGGCACCGCCGAGCGTGAGGCCTCGCTTGTCGCCACCGGCATGATCGAGAAGGGCGAGATGGAGGAGATCCGCCGCAACGGCGGCGTCGGCGAACTGCTCGGCCATTTCTTCGACGATGCCGGAAAGGCTGTTGCGACGACGCTTTCTAACCGGGCGCTGGCACTGGCGCGCGAAGACATCAGCAACCGCAGGATTGTCGCCGTCGCCGGCGGCAAGGTGAAGGTTCGCGCCATCAAGTCAGTGCTGGAGGGCCGCTATCTCAAAGGCCTGATAACCGACGAGCGGACGGCGCGATCGCTCGTGGAACAGACGCCGGTCGGGTAGCCGGCAGCCATTTCGTTGAAACTACCCTGTGGAGGAGAAGAGAAATGCATGAGAAAGAGAAAGACCTCATCGACGCGTTCCTGCGTGGACAAGTCGACCGCCGTGGGCTGATCAAGGGCCTCGGTGCAATGGGCCTTGCCGCCAGCACAGCCGGTACACTGCTCAATTTCGGGCAGACCCGCGCCCTGGCGGCTGATTTCGACTGGCAGGCGCATAAGGGCAAGACCATCAAGCTGTTGCTCAACAAGCATCCTTACGCCGATGCGATGATTGCCAACCTCGACAATTTCAAGAAGCTGACCGGCATGGAAGTCGTCTATGACGTGTTCCCCGAAGACGTCTATTTCGACAAGGTTACCGCCGCGCTGTCGGCCAGCTCGCCCGAATACGATGCCTTCATGACCGGCGCCTACATGACCTGGACCTACGGTCCGGCCGGCTGGATCACCGACCTCAATGAATGGATCAAGGATCCGGCCAAGACCAACCCGAAATATGCCTGGGACGACTTCCTGCCCGGCGTCAAGAACTCCTGCGCCTGGAACGGCCAGCCGGGCGGCGCGCTCGGTTCGGCAGACGCCAAGCAATGGTGCATTCCGTGGGGCTTCGAGCAGAACAACATCACCTACAACAAGGGCATGTTCGACAAGGTCGGGGTCAGCGTTCCCGGCAATATGGATGAAATGGTCGCTACGGCGGCGAAGCTCACCAAGGACGTCGGTGGCGGCGTCTACGGCATCGGCGTGCGCGGCTCGCGCTCCTGGGCGACGATCCACCCGGGCTTCCTGTCGGCTTACGCCAATTTCGGCCAGAAGGATCTGAACGTCTCGGCTGACGGCAAGCTGTCGGCCGCGATGAGCACCGCCGAATCCAAGGCTTTCCACAAGCAGTGGGTCCAGATGATCCAGGAGAGCGGCCCCAAGGACTGGTCGACCTACACCTGGTATCAGGTCGGCACCGATCTCGGTGCAGGCGCTTCGGCGATGATTTTCGACGCCGATATCCTCGGCTACTTCATGAATGGCGGCGACAACAAGATGGCCGGCAAGCTCGCCTTTTCGGCGTTTAAGGCCAATCCCGCCGCCAAGGCACCGACGCCCAACATCTGGATCTGGTCGCTGTCGATGTCCAACTTCTCGAAGGACAAGGACGCCACCTGGTACTTCATGCAATGGGCATCCGGACCCGAGCATGCATTGTTCGGTGCGACCAAGATGGACTTCGTCAATCCGGTGCGTCAGTCGGTCTGGAACGACGAGATGTTCCGCGAGAAGCTGAACAAGAGCTATCCGGGCTATGTCGAGATGTTCGACGTCTCGGCGCCGGGCGCCAGCATCAAGTTCACCCCGCAGCCGCTGTTCTTCGATCTCACCACCGAATGGGCGGCGACGCTGCAGAAGATGGTGGCCAAGGAAGTGCCGGTCGACGAGGGCCTCGACAAGCTGGCCGAGAGCATCAACGGCCAGCTCAAGGAAGCCGGGCTCGGCTAAGCCGCGGCCAGGGCTGGCCCGTCCCACGGGCCAGCCTTTGGGATGTTATACGTTTGCGACGCGGTACCGAGCGGTACCGCCTGCTCGCCCGACCGGCCGCCTTGCTCCCTTGGGCGGCCGGGACGGCGAAGCAACAGGATGACGGAGCAGCAGATGACTGCGGCGACAATACAAAGAAACAGGCCGTCGGGCTTCAGGATCAGCAAGCGGGTGCTGCCCTACCTCCTCAGCTTGCCGGCCCTGCTGGTCTGCATCGGCATTCTGATCCCGTTCTTCACATCCGTGGTCTATTCTTTCCAGCGCTACCGGTTGAGCCAGCCCTGGGCGCGGCAGTTCAACTGGGGCGACAACTACATCTCGTTCTTCACTGACCCGAAGTTCTGGAACACGCTGCAGGTGTCGCTGCTCTACGCCGGCATCACCGTCGTGCTCGAGCTGCTTCTCGGTCTCGGCATCGCCATGCTGCTGCAGAAGCGCTCGACGCTGAACAACTTCATCTCGATCATGCTGTTGATGCCGCTGATGACGGCGCCGGCGCTCGCCGCGCTGATGTGGAAGCTGATGACCAATCCCGGCTTTGGCGTGCTCAGCTATCTCGCCAGCCTGATCGGGCTGCAGGATTTCCGCTGGGCCTCGTCTCCCTCCACGGCACTGCTCACCGTCGTGCTTGTCGACGTCTGGGTCTACACGCCCTTCATCATGATCCTGCTGCTTGCCGGCCTGCGCAGCCTGCCGACGCAGCCCTTCGAGGCGGCAGCGCTCGACGGCGTGCCACGCAGTTTCGTGTTCTTCCGCATCACCTTGCCGATGCTGACTCCCTACATCCTGACGGCGACGCTGTTCCGCCTGCTTGATTCCATCCAGCAGTTCGACATCATCTACGCTATGACGCAGGGCGGTCCGGGCGATACGCTGACCGTCTTCCAGGTCGAGGCCTATCTCAACTTCTTCCAGTCGACCAATGTCGGCCGCTCGGCGGCACTGATGATCATCCTGTGGGCGATCACCTATTTCCTCTCGAACATTTTCATCAAGAACTGGCTGCGGCTGCGCGAACGCGCCCGCGGCCAGGCATAGGAGGCTGGCATGGAACACACCTCCCTTCTCGAACGCATCCTGCGCGGCATAGCCCTGGCGCTGGTCGTGATCTTCTTCATGTTCCCGATCGTCTGGATCCTGATGATGTCGTTCCAGACCAACGAGACAATCCTGCGGATCCCGCCGCAGCTTGTCTTCGAGCCGACGCTCGCCAACTACACTGCGCTGATCACCGGCAAGCTGATGACTGCGGCCGGCACGCTCGACATCGCCTTCATGCGCAATCTCTGGAATTCCGTCTTCCTGTCGGTCACCTCGGTTGCCGTCGCGTTGCTGCTCGGCGTGCCGGCAGCCTATGCGTTCGCACGGCACAAGTTCCGCGGCTCGGAGGACATCGCCTTCACGCTGCTGTCGTTCCGGTTCGCGCCGGCGCTGCTGGTGCTTTTGCCGCTCACCCTCTATTTCCAGAAGCTCGGGCTGGCCAATACCTATATCGGGCTGATCTGGGTCTACCAGCTGATCTGCCTGCCGCTGATCCTGTGGATCGTGCGCGGCTATTTCGAGGATATTCCGGCCGATATCGAATATGCCTACCGCATTGCCGGCCATTCCTGGTTTGCCACGTTCCGCAAGATCGCGCTGCCGCTCGCCGGCCCGGGCATTGCCGCTGCCGGCCTGCTCGCCTTCATCTTCGCCTGGAACAATTTCGTCTTTGCGCTGGTGCTCGCTTCGGCCGACAAGCAGCCGGTGACGGTCGGCGCGCTGGCCTTCATCACCTCCTCCGGCATCCAGTACGGCCAGATCTCGGCCGCGATCGTGCTGTCGATCACGCCGACGCTGGCGCTCGCGCTTTATGCGCAACGCTATCTCGTCGAAGGCCTGTCGCTTGGCGCGGTGAAAGGATAGTCCGATGGCAAGCCTCGAACTGCGAAACATCGTCAAGCGCTACAAGAGCCAGACCGTTCTCGACAATCTGTCGCTGACCGTCGCCGACGGCGAAACGCTGGTCCTGTTCGGGCCGTCCGGCGCCGGCAAGACGGTGCTGCTGCGGCTGGTCGCCGGCGTCATCGACCCCGACGAGGGAAAGATCCTCATCGGCGGCGAGGACATGACCGACGTCAACGCCGAGTTCCGCGGCGTCGGCATGGCCTTCCAGAATTTCGCGCTGTTCCCGCATATGACCGCGTTCGACAACATTGCTACGCCTCTGCAGGCGAAGCATTCGTCGCAGGGCGCGATCAGGGCCGGCGTCGAGAGCGTCGCCAAGCTGTTGAAGATCGGCCATGTGCTCAGCCACAAGCCGCGGGCGCTGTCCAACGGCCAGAAGCAGCGCACCGCGCTTGCCCGCGCCCTGGTCGGCTCGCCGCCGCTTCTGCTGCTCGATGATCCCTTGCGCAACGTCGATGCCAAATTGCGTTTCGAAATGCGGCTCGAACTGCCAAGGCTGCTCGCCGATCGTGGCGCAACCGTTGTCTACGTCACCCAGGACTACAAGGAGGCGATGGCGCTCGGCGACCGCATCGCGGTGATGTCGCAAGGCGTCGTCAAACAGCTCGGCACGCCCGAACAGATCTATCGCGAGCCGGCCAACGTCGAGATCGCCCGGCTGTTCGGCGACCCGACCATCAACCTGCTCGACGTCAAGCCGTCACGGGACGCCAAGGGCATCTATGTCGGCCTCTCCAATGTCCAGGTCCATCTGGCCGGCGCGCATGAGGCGGCGGTCGGCCGTGACTGCGTCATCGGCTTGCGGCCGGAGGCGCTGGCCTTCGTCGACGAAGGTACTCAGGGCGCCATTCCGGTGACGGTCGAGGCCGAGACGCCGCTCAACGAGAAGATCGTCACGCTGGTGCGCACCGTGCGTGGCCGTGAAATCCTGGTCTCGCGTCCGTCCGGAACACCGGGCCAATCCGAGGGCAGGGCCCATATCGCCGTCGACAGCAAAAGCGCCCTGCTGTTCGATCGGGCACGTGGCGAGCGTATCGGCTCGAAAAACGTCGTCAATTTGCGCAGCGGAGAAGCGGCATGAGCCCGAGCGCAATCACCCTCTCAGGCGTCGACAAGTTCTACGGTCCGATCGACCGCGGCGTGCACGCCGTCAAGAACCTGACGATGGAAATCGCCAAGGGCGAGATCGTGGCGCTGCTCGGCTCGTCCGGCTGCGGCAAGACCTCGACATTGCGCATGATCGCAGGTTTCGAAGAGGTCTCGCGTGGCACGATCTCGGTTGCCGGCCGCAAGGTGCACACACTGCCGCCGGTCAAGCGCAACGTGGCGATGGCGTTCGAGGGCTATTCGCTCTATCCGCCGCTGACCGTGCGCGAGAACATGGCCTTCGCCCTCAAGGCGGCCAGGCTGCCGAAGAGCGAGGTCGATGCAAAAGTTGCCAGCATCGCCAAGCTGCTCGAGATCGAGGACATTCTCGAGCGCTATCCGAGTTCGATCTCCGGCGGCCAGCAGCAGCGCGCCAGCCTTGGCCGGGCGCTGATCCGCAAAGCCGACCTGCATCTGCTCGACGAGCCGATGGGCCAGCTCGAGCCGCAGCTCCGCGCCGTGCTGCGCGGCCGCATCAAGCACTTCATCAAGGAGCGCGGCCTGACCGCGATCCTGGTCACCCACGACCAGACCGAGGCCAACGCGCTGGCAGACCGCATAGCTGTCATGGAAGGCGGCGTGCTGCAGCAGTTCGACACGCCCGACAGGCTCAAGGAGCGGCCGGCAAACCTGTTCACCGGCACCTTCGTCGGCGAGCCGCCGATGAATGTCTTCGAGGCCTATGTCGGCACGGCTGACGGCAAGATCAATCTCAAGCTGCCCGACGGTCTTTCGCTCGATTACGACAAGGACGCGTTCAGCGGCCCGGTTCGCGACGAATTGCTCAACCGGCAGCGCGTCGTCATTGGTGTCAGGCCCTATGCAGTCCGCCGTTCGAAGGACGGAGTGCCGGCCACCGTTTCGGCCAATCAATGGCTTGGCGATCAGACCCATATCGCCGCCGATTTCGCCGGCGGTTCGCTGGTTCTGGTCGAGCATGACCGGACCCGCCTGGATCTCGGTGCGCCGATCAAGGTCAGCATCGATCCGAAAAACCTGCACGTCTTCGATCAGGCGAGCGGCAACGCCATTTCGCACGGCACGGAGCTTGCCTGATGCGGGATGTGCTGATCGGCATCGACGCCGGCACGTCTGTCATCAAATCCGTCGCCTTCGACACGGCGGGCAGGCAGATCGCGGTCGCCGCGCTGCCCAACAAATACGAGACACTACCGGGCGGCGGCGCCGAGCAGGACCTGACACGCACCTGGGCCGATACCGCGACGACCTTGCGCCAACTCGCCGACAAGGTGCCGGACCTAGCCAGCCGGACCATTGCCATTGCCGTGACCGGCCAAGGCGACGGCACCTGGCTGATCGACAAGGATGGTGCGCCGGTGGCCAAGGGCTGGCTGTGGCTCGACGCGCGCGCTGCCGCGGTCGTCGAGGAGATCCGCGCGCGGCCCGAGGACCGGCTGCGCTTCGAAAAGACCGGCAGCGGGCTCGCTGCCTGCCAGCAGGGATCGCAGTTCGTCTTCATGAAGCGCCACATGCCCGCGATGCTTGCCAATGCAGCGACGGCGTTCCACTGCAAGGACTGGCTCTATTTCAAGTTGACCGGCCAACGCGCCACCGACCCGTCCGAAGGCACCTTCACCTTCGGCGATTTCCGCACGCGCGGCTATTGCGATGATGTGCTTGAGGTGCTCGGCGTCACCGATCTCAGGCATTTACTGCCGCCCATCATCGATGGCACCAGGCAAAGCACAGGGCTGTCGGCGGCAGCGGCAGAGGCGACCGGACTGCTCTCCGGCACGCCGGTCGTTCTGGCCTATGTCGATGTCGCCTGTACCGCGCTCGGCGCCGGCCTGTTCGATCGCGAGCGCAAGTCCGGCTGCTCGATCATCGGCTCAACGGGCATGCATATGCGGCTTGCCGAGACGCCGGACGAGGTGCTGCTCAACGAGGCTGCAACCGGCTACACGATGACGATGCCGGCGCCAGGCGTCTTTGCGCAGATGCAGTCGAACATGGCGGCAACGCTCAACATCGACTGGGTTCTCGGCCTCGCCTCCGGCATTCTCGCCTCGCAAGGTATCACGCGGACCAATGGCGAGATGATCGCGCTGGTCGACCAGTGGATATCGTCGTCCGAGCCAGGCTCGCTGCTCTACCAGCCCTATGTCTCGGAGGCGGGCGAGCGCGGGCCGTTCGTCGATGCCAATGCCAGGGCCGGCTTCGTCGGCATTTCGTCCAGGCACGGCTATGCTGATATGGTTCGTGCGGTCTTCGAGGGGCTGGCTTTCGCGGCACGCGATTGCTACGCCGCCATGGGGCCGCTGCCCAAGGAAATCCGCCTGACCGGCGGAGCGGCCAGGAGCCCGGCTCTGCGCAAGATCCTGGGTGCTGCGGTCGGCGCCGACATTCGCACCAGCGAGCGCGAGGAGGCCGGTGCTGCGGGCGCTGCGATGATTGCTGCGGTCTGCGTCGGCCAGTACGCATCGATGGACGATTGCGTCAGTGAATGGGTCACGCCTTTGCTCCGTGCGGCCGAACCTAGCGACCGAAAACTTGCCGCTGCCTACGAGGCGATTGTTCCGTCCTACACATTGGCGCATGAGGCGCTGCGGCCGGTCTGGCGTTCGCTGGCCGCATCCAGACAAACTGACGTGAATTGAGAAGAGCATGCCCAACAAAATTGCGATCATCGGCGACCGCTTCATGCTTCCGGAAGTGTTTCGCGAGAAAATCGAAGCGGCCTGCGGCGATAATCTCGACATCCGCACCATTGAGACCGCATGGCCCGACGAGCCGATGGAATTCGGCAATGCGGCGCTCGGCCTCGACAGGGTCAAGGAATATTTCGGTGATCCGGACGAGGTGGTCGATTTTATCGGCGACGCCGAAATCTTCGTCACCCAGCTTGCGCCGCTCTCCGAAACCATGATGCAGCGCTTGCCGACGCTCAGGCTGGTTGCGGTATCGCGCGGCGGGCCGATCAACATCGACATGGCTGCTGCAAAGGCTTATGGCATCACGGTGGTCAATGTGCCCGGCCGCAACGCCAGCGCGGTGGCCGAGTTCACCATCGGCGCCATTCTCGCCGAGACGCGGCTGATCCGCGTCGGCCACGAAGCCTTGCGCAAGGGCGAGTGGCGCGGCGATCTCTACCGCGCCGACCGCACCGGCCGCGAGCTCAACGAAATGACCGTTGGCGTCATCGGCTATGGCAATATCGGCACCAGGCTGGTTCGGCTGCTGCGCGCATTCGGCTGCCGCATCCTGGTCTCCGATCCCTATGTGCAATTGAGCGTCGAGGACCGCAATGCCGGCGTCGAGCTGGTTGCGCTGGACGATCTCCTGTCGCGCTCCGATGTGGTCACGCTGCATTCCCGGGTCACCGAGGAGACGCGCGGCCTGATCGGCAAGGACGCCATTGCCCGGATGAAGCCCGGCGTGATCTTCGTCAATACCGCGCGCGGACCGCTGGTCGACTACGATGCGCTCTACGAGGGGCTCGTCTCGGGGCAGATCGGCAGTGCCATGCTGGAGACGTTCGCCGTCGAGCCGGTGCCGGCCGACTGGCCGCTGCTGCAGCTGCCGAATGTGACGCTGACGCCGCATATCGCCGGCGCGTCGGTACGCACGGTGACTTATGCTGCCGAGCAGGCGGCCGAGGAAGTGCGCCGCTTCATCGCCGGCCTGCCGCCGGTCAATCCATGCTGACGACAGGGCATAGGGCGAGATGAGCGGTGACAGCGAAATCGTCGATCTCTTCGTCATTGGCGGCGGCGTCAATGGCGCCGGCATTGCGCGCGATGCAGCAGGCCGGGGGCTGTCGGTCATCCTCTGCGAAAAAGACGATCTCGCCGAAGGCACCAGTTCGCGATCGGGAAAGCTCGTCCATGGCGGTTTGCGCTATCTCGAATATTACGAGTTCCGCCTGGTGCGGGAGGCGCTTATCGAGCGCGAGGTGCTGCTGGAATCCGCGCCGCACATCATCTGGCCGATGCGCTTCGTGCTGCCGCACAGCCCGGATGATCGGCCGGCCTGGCTGGTCCGGCTCGGCCTGTTCCTCTACGACCATCTTGGCGGCCGCAAGCGGCTGCCGGCCACCCGCACGCTCGACCTGCGCACCGCACCCGAAGGCGCGCCGATCAAGGACAGCTTCAAGCGCGGCTTCGAATATTCCGACTGCTGGGTCGACGACGCCCGCCTGGTCGTCATCAATGCGCTCGACGCCGCGGAGCGTGGGGCCAGGATATTCACCCGCACCGCCTGTACCGCCGCCCGTCGCGAAAGCGGCCTGTGGTCGGTGGAGATGCGCGACGGTCGAACCGGCGTTAGGACCACGGTCCAGGCGCGGGCGCTGGTCAACGCCGCCGGTCCTTGGGTCAACGACGTCATCAACCGCGTGGCCGGCCAGAATTCCAGGCGCAACGTCCGCCTGGTCAAGGGCAGCCACATCGTCGTGCCGAAATTCTGGGAAGGGCGGCAGGCCTATCTCGTCCAGAACAGTGACAAGCGCGTGATCTTCATCAATCCCTACCAGAACGACCTCGCGCTGATCGGCACCACCGACATTCCTTATGAAGGGCGGCCGGAGGACGTGACCGCCGATGCCAGCGAGGTCGATTACCTGATTAAGGTGGTCAACCGCTATTTCAAGCGCCAGCTTGTGCGCAGCGACGTCGTCTACTCGTTTTCCGGAGTCAGGCCGCTCTATGACGACAATGCCGACAATCCGAGCGCAGTGACCCGCGACTATATTTTCGAGCTCGACGCGGCGGAGGGACAGGCGCCGCTGCTTTCCGTCTTCGGCGGCAAGATCACAACCTTCCGCAAATTGGCCGAGCACGCGCTCGACCGCATCGCCCCGTTCTTTCCGAAGATGGGCAGGCCATGGACCTCGAAAGGGCATCTGCCCGGCGGCGATATCGCCAATGCCGATTTCGAGCAGTTTCTCGGCGACCTCGGCCATGAATTCCCCTGGATGCCGGCCTCGCTGGTCAAGCATTATGGCCGGCTCTACGGCACAAGGACGCGCGATCTGGTCGGCGCGGCCGGCTCGCTCGCCGAACTGGGGCGGCGCTTCGGGAAGGATTTTTTCGAACGCGAAGCCAATTACCTGTTCGAGCATGAATGGGCCGAGACCGCGGCCGATATTCTCGAACGGCGCACCAAGCACGGACTGCATCTGTCCGCCGCGGAAAGAACCGCCTTCGAAGACTGGTGTTCGAGCCGGCTGGCGAAGGCAGGCTGATGGCTTTCACGCTGTCCCTCAACACCAATCCGCTGGTCAACCGTTTCGCCGAACCGGACGATCTGATCGATGCGATCGCTTACGACATCGGCATCAGGGACGTGCAGCTCACGCATGAATTCGTCAATCCCGGCTGGCCGGCGGCGACGATCTCGAAATTCCTCCGCCTATTCCGCACCGCGCTCAACCGCACCGGCGTGCGCGTGACCTCCGCGATGACCGGGCCTTACGGCCGGCTCAATCATTTCGGCCATCCCGACCCCGACGTGCGGCGCTATTATGTCGACTGGTTCAAGACCTTTGCCGAAATTTCGGCCGAGCTCGGCGCCGGCGGCATGGGCACGCAATTCGCGATCTTCACCCATCGTGACTATGACGATCCGGAGCGTCGCGCGCGGCTTTTCGAGATTGCGCTGGAATGCTGGCGCGAGGTCGCCGAACACGCTAGGGCCGCCGGCTTGACCTACCTGTTCTGGGAGCCGATGTCGGTTAGCCGCGAGTTCGGCCATACGATCGAAAGCTGCCGGACGCTGCAGGGCGAAATCGACGCGGCCGGCATGGCGATCCCGCTCAAGATGATGGTCGACATCGACCATGGCGATGTTACCTCAAGCAATCCAGGGGACATCGATCCTTATGCCTGGGCCGAAGCCTTTCCAAAGAAATCGCCGATCATCCATGTCAAGCAGTCGTCGATGAACAAGGGCGGTCATTGGCCGTTCACCGCCGCCTACAACAAGGACGGCCGCATCACGCCGGAAAAGCTCCTGGAGACGGTGCGTCGCGGCGGCGGCGTCGACAATGAGATCTGCCTCGAATTGTCGTTCCGCGAGCGCGAGCCCATCGACCACCAGGTCATCGCCATGATCCGCGAGTCGGTCGACTACTGGGCGCCGTTCATCGAGACCGGCAGGGCCGATCTTTTGCCGCGAGCATGATGGATGAGCAGGAGCCGATGCGGCTCCTGCTTGGAACCCGAGTACGTCAGCCGAATTTCGGGTCGAGGCTGCCGGACTTGTAGCGCTTGGCCATTTCCGACAGCGGCAGCGGTTTGATCTTCGGCGCGTTGCCGGCGGTGCCGAACTGCTCGAAACGCTCCTTACAGAGCTTCCTCATGGCGGCCATCGCCGGCGTCAGATATTTGCGCGGGTCGAATTCCGAGGGGTTCTCGGTCAGCACCTTGCGGATCGCGCCGGTCAGCGCCATACGGTTGTCGGTGTCGATATTGATCTTGCGCACGCCATGCTTGATGCCACGCTGGATCTCCTCGACCGGCACCCCCCATGTCGGCTTCATCTGGCCGCCATATTTGTTGATGATCTCCTGTAGCTCCTCCGGCACCGAGGACGAGCCGTGCATGACGAGATGCATGTTCGGCAGGCGGCGGTGGATTTCCTCGATGACGTTCATGGCGAGCACCGCGCCATCCGGCTTGCGGCTGAACTTGTAGGCGCCGTGGCTGGTGCCCATGGCGACGGCCAGAGCATCGACATGGGTGTCGCGCACGAACTGTTCGGCCTGCACCGGGTCGGTCAGCAGCTGGTCGTGGCTGATGACGCCCTCGACGCCATGACCGTCCTCTTGTTCGCCGCCGCCCATCTCCAACGACCCAAGAACGCCGATCTCGCCTTCCACCGACACGCCGCCCCAATGCGCCATGTCGACGACGCGGCGGGTGATGCCGGAATTGTAGGCGTAGTCGGCCGGCGTCTTGCCGTCTTCCTTCAGCGATCCGTCCATCATCACCGAGGTGAACCCGTACTGGATCGCGGTGACGCAGGTGGCTTCGTTGTTGCCATGGTCGAGATGCATGCAGACCGGGATATCGGGATGGATTTCGACCAGCGCGTCGATCAGCTTGGCCAGCACGACGTCGTTGGCGTAGGTCCGCGCGCCGCGGCTCGCCTGCAGGATGACCGGCGATTTGGTCTCCTCGGCCGCCTCCATGATGGCGAGCCCCTGTTCCATATTGTTCATGTTGAAGGCAGGCACGCCATAACCGTATTCGGCGGCATGATCGAGCAATTGTCTCAGTGTGATGCGAGCCACTCAGTAGTCTCCCGTATCCGGTTTCGAGCCAGTGTTTGCGGGCTGTTCGGCTGTTGTCGAGCCCGCTAATGCTTCTGGCCGGATTTCCGCTGCACCGCAACCGCTGGACGCTCGGCCGGCAGCAATTCTTGTTACAGCACGCGACCAGAAGCGTCATGATATCCCATAGAGACATAACATTATCACAAAAAATTTGGTGGCTATGCGACGTTTCCTGTTATATCTTGGAACGTGCGTTGGGGTTGCACGAGAAGCCGCGGAAATGAAGAGCGACGGCCGCCGGCAAGGCATCATGGATTTTCTGATGGACACCGGCACCGCCAGTGTCGACGATCTTGCCTCGCGCTTCGGCGTGTCGAAGATGACGGTCCACCGTGACCTCGACGAGCTCGAGGAAAGCGGTTTCCTGCGCAAGGTACGCGGCGGCGCCTCGATCCAGCCGAGCAGCCTTTTCGAGAGCGATTTCCGCTACCGCCAGAGACTGGCTGGCGACGAGAAACAGCGCATCGCCGCCGCCGCCGTGACGATGATCGAACCGGGCCAGACGGTGATCATCGACGACGGCTCGACCGCGGGCGGCGTTGCGCGGCACCTTGCCGATCTGCGTCCGCTGACGGTGATCTCGAACAATCTGGCCGTCATCCAGGATTTGGCGGGCGTTGCCGGCATCAACCTGATTGCACTCGGCGGCCAATACAGCAAGAAGTTTCACGGCTTCTTCGGCCTGCTCGCTGAAGACACGCTGAAATCATTGCGCGCCGATGTCGCTTTCCTGTCGTCATCGGCCATTCACGGCGCTTCCGCATTTCATCAGGATCAGGAAGTGGTCCAGACCAAACGGCTGATGATGGCCGCTGCGGCGCGCAAATATCTGCTGGTCGATCACGGCAAGTTCGGCCGCACCGCCTTGCATTTCCTGACCGATCTCAAGGCCTTCGACACCGTCTTTACTGGCCGCGAGCCGCAGCCGCAGATGCGCGCGGCGCTGGATGGCGCCGGCGTATCGCTGACAGTGGTCGCAGAGTAGGAGAGTAGGCATGGTTTACTGGGTCGGCACCAGCTGGAAAATGAACAAGACGCTCGCCGAGGCGATGGCTTTCACCAAGGCATTGGCGGAGTTCGTCCCCGGTTTCGACGAGCGCATCCAGCCCTTCGTCGTCCCGCCATTCACGGCGGTCCGCGAGGTCAAGAAGGCGCTGTCGCAGACACGCATCAAGGTCGGCTCCCAGAACATGCACTGGGCCGACGCCGGCGCCTGGACCGGCGAGATCTCGCCGGTAATGCTGAAGGACTGTGGCCTCGACATGGTCGAGCTCGGCCACAGCGAACGGCGCGAGCATTTCGGCGAGACCGACAGGGCTGTCGGGCTGAAGACCGCGGCGGCGGTGAAGCACGGCATGGTGCCGCTGATCTGCGTCGGCGAGACCCTGGCGCAACGCGACAGCGGCCAGGCCGATGCGGCGCTGGCCTTGCAGGTGCACGGCGCGCTGCAATTTCTCGAAGGCGCGGCGAAGGCGGCGACGATCCTGTTTGCCTATGAGCCGGTCTGGGCGATCGGGGACCAGGGCGTTCCGGCAAGCTCGGACTATGCCGGCAGACAGCAGGCGCTGATCAAGAAAATCGCCCGCGACCTGCTGCCGGTGGTGCCGCCGGTGCTCTATGGCGGCAGCGTCAATCCCCAAAATGCCGCCGAATTGGTCGGCCAGCCCAATATCGACGGCTTGTTCATCGGCCGTTCCGCCTGGCAGGCGGAAGGTTATATCGACATCCTCAAACGCGCCTCAGCGGCGATCTGAACATCGAACAGGAAAGGAACCGAACATGAAAATAGCCATTGGAGCCGACAGCGCTGGCAAGCCGCTGCTCGACGTCATTGCCGCTCACCTCGCCACCAAGCCCGGCCTCACGGTCAGCGATCTCAGCCAGGCGGGCTACTATGCCGACCTGTCGCAGAAGCTCGCCCAGACCATAATCGACGGCGAGAACGATCGCGGCATCCTGTTTTGCGGCACCGGCATCGGCGTATCCATATCCGCCAACAAGGTCCCCGGCATTCGCGCCGCACTGACCCACGACACTTATTCGGCGGAGCGCGCTGCAAAATCCAACAACGCCCAGATCATCACCATGGGCGCCCGCGTCATCGGCCCGGAACTGGCCAAGTCGATCGTCGACGCCTGGCTCGCATCGGAGTTCGACGAGAAGGGACCGTCGGCCGGCAATGTCCAGGCCATCGACAGGCTCGACGCGGCAAAGCTGAGCTAAACCAGACTTTTCCGCATAGCGCCGATCACAGTCACGGCCGATGCAGCGCCGGGATCCATATGCCGGAGCGACCGCTCGCCGAGGCGCGAGGAGCGGCCCTTGGTGGCTATCATGTCCTTGGTCGCCTCGGCGCCCCGTTCGGCCGCGGCAAGTGCCGCTTCCAGGCTCTCGGACAGGCTCTTGCCGGCTTCCTGCGCGACAACCGCTGCCTGCGCCGCCGGCAGCCAGGCGTCGACCATGGTCTTTTCGCCGAGCTCGGCCTTGCCGCGATCCTGGATGCCTTGTGCCATCGCCCGGAGCATGACGATGACGTCAGCCTCCTCCAGAATTGCCCTACCTTTGACGGCAGCGGCACCGCGTATAAAGGCCGTCGCATAGAGCGGGCCTGACGAGGCGCCGACGGCGTTGAGGAAGGACTTCGCCGCGGTGTTGAGCAACGTTGTAGGCTCGGTCGTCGCGAGGTCGAGCGAGGCCAGCGCATCGCGCACAGCACCGAAGCCGAGCGCCATGGCGATGCCGTGATCGGCGTCGCCGATGACGCCGTCGAGCCGGCAGAGCCTGTCCTTGTCGGCGTCGATCGCCGCGGCGATCGCATCGAACATTCTTTTCAATTTGGCCGTATCGGTGGATGTCATGATGCTCTCTCAGCCGGCGCGGAACATGGCGCAGTCACAGGGATGGTCGAGCATCGCCTGCAATTCACCATCGAGATGCATCAGCGTCACCGAAGCGCCGGCCATTTCGAGTGAGGTGCAATAATTGCCGACCCAGGTCGCATGGACGGAAATACCGACGTCATCCAGCCTCTGCTTGACGCGTCGGTACATGATGTAGAGCTCCATCAGCGGCGTTGAGCCGAGCGAATTGACCAGAACGGCGACCTTATCGCCGCGCGCCGGCGCCATCTCGTCGAGGACCTTGTCCAGCATTTCGTCGGTGATCTCGTCGGCCGTTTTCAACTTTCCACGCGCGGTGCCGGGCTCGCCGTGGATGCCCATGCCGATCTCCATCTCGTCCGGGCCGATCTCGAAATTCGGCTGCCGGGTCTGCGGTAGCGAGCAGGGCGACAGCGCCACGCCCATGGTGAAGGTGTGGTCGTTGGTCTTTCGGGCGATGCGTTCGCACTCGTCGAAGGAGAACATCCGGTCACAGGCCGCACCGGCGGCCTTGAAGATGAAGAAATTGCCGGCAACGCCGCGTCGCTTCTGCCTCTGGTCGCGTGGCGCCGAGGCGACGTCGTCGGTGGTTAGCACTGTGCGCACGTCGATGTCGTCCATTGCCGCCATTTCGGCGGCCATGTCGAAATTCATCACGTCGCCGGCATAGTTGCCGTACATGAACAGCACGCCAGCACCGCCGCTGGCCGCCTTGGCGCATTCGAGGATCGGATCCGGCGGCGGCGAGGCGAAGACATTGCCGATCGCGGCGGCGTCGGCCCGCCCCCTGCCGACGAAGCCGAGGAAGGTCGGGTCGTGTCCCGAGCCGCCGCCGATGACGAGACCCACCTTGCCGGGGCGCGGTCCGTCGCGGGCGATGATGGAGCGGGGGCTTCCGTCCGCGCTTCTGAGGTGGCGGGGATGCGCGGCCAGAATGCCCTCCAGCATCTCGTCGACAGTGCGGTTGCCGTCATTGATGATCTTCTTGGTCTGCACCGGCATCCTCCCTGGTTTTCGTGAGATACTACAGCGCCTTACCGGGATTTCCATCCGGCGGTGGAGATTTCACGCCGCTATATGTTCGCGTGCCGCCAACAGTTGCACGCAGGCTCTGGCCGCCTCTTTGCCCTTGATCTTGAAGTGCTCGAAGAAGAAATGGTGATGATCCGCGCCGTCATGGTAGTTGTGCGGCGTGAGCACCGCCGAAAGCACCGGTACGCCGGTGGACAGTTGCACGTTCATCATGCCGTCGATGACCGCGCTCGCCACGAATTCATGCCGGTAGATGCCGCCGTTGACGACAAATGCCGCGCCGAGGATCGCTGCATAGCGACCGGTCTCGGCAAGCGTCTTTGCATGCAGGGGAATCTCATAGGCGCCCGGCACATCGAAGACATCGACGGCAAAGCGTTTCTCCCCGGGAACCGCCAGCTCCGCCCCGAACGCTTCAACGCATTGGTCAACGATATCGGCGTGCCAGCGCGCGCGAATGACGGCAACGCGGATCGTCTCATAGTCTTTCTGGGAATGCTGATTCATGGGTCCATCCTTCCGTTTCGAACCAGAATCAGGACGCACGATACGAGAATCCGAACCGCGAAAGCGGACCGTTTTCGTTCGTTCTCTTCCATCCGGACTGTGACCGTCGGCTCCGGAATCGCACCGGATCTGCTGACCCCTCCGGCTAACCGGAAAGCGCTCGCGGGCTTTAGGCCGAGACCCTTAACCGCCGGTGGGGACTTTCACCCCGCCCTGAGAACATTGACCGCGTTTGTATGGAAGGGCCGGATAGCGCTGTCAACCACCGACGTCGTTCCGGATGGCACAGGAATAGCGATCCGTTCCGACCTGATCACCCTTGAGGGCAAGGAAGGAGCGGGCAACTCCAGCGTCAAATGGCGATCACGGGCAAGGCAGGCAGCACCTTGTCCAAGGTGATTGGAAATTCACGCACTCGCACGCCGGTCGCGTTGTAAATGGCGTTGGCGACAGCAGCCCCCGCACCGCAGACGCCGAGCTCGCCGAGACCCTTCGCGCCAAGTGGATTGGCCTTGTCGTCATGCTCCTCGAGGAAGACGACCTCCATGTCGGGGACGTCGCCATTGACCGGTACATGATACTCGGCAAGATCGTGATTGACGAAATGGCCGTAGCGCGGGTCGAGCACCGTCTGCTCCATCAGCGCCGCCCCGATCCCCCACGTCATGCCGCCGATGATTTGCGAGCGCGCGGTCTTGGCGTTGAGGATACGGCCCGCGCCCATCACAGCCAGCATCCGGCGCATGCGGATCTCACCGGTATCGCAATCGACAGCGACCTCGACGAAATGCGCTCCGTAGGAATGCTGCGAATAAGTCTTGTATGACTCGGTGGTGGCGCCCGCAGCCACGGAACCTTCGGCCTCGAACCCGTCGGGAGCGATCCTTCGGATGAGATCGGCCAGGCTTGCCGACCGCTGGCCGGCCCTGACCTCGCTGTCGGCAAAGCTTGCCTCGGTGGCGTTCACGCCACGTAACGGCGAGGCTTCGCTCGACCGCGCCGTCTCCAGGATCCGTTCCTTAAGGGCGTTGCAGGCGTTATGCAGTGCCGAACCCGCGCTCGCCGCGCCCCAGGAACCGCCGGAGCCGGCGGTACGCGGGAAACGGCTGTCGCCGAGTTCCACCTTGACGGACGAGATCGGCACGCCGAGGCTCTCCGCGGCGATCTGGGTCAGGATCGTATAAGTGCCGGTCCCAATATCGGTCATGTCGAGCCGCGCCGTCACCCGACCGCCCCGGTCGATCGCAACCCGCGCCGTCGCCGCGCCGATATAGTTCGGACGGATCGCCGCCGCCATGCCGTAGCCGATGAGCTTCCGGCCCTCTCGGGTTCGGGCCGGTGTCGGGTTTCTCCGCTCCCAACCGAAACGGCGGGCGCCTTCCTCCATGCAGGCGACAAGATTGCGGGTGGAGAACGGCACTCCGCGCTCGGGATCCTGTGCCGGTTCGTTGCGGATCCTGAGTTCGATCGGGTCCAGGCCGAGCCGCTCTGCGAGCTCATCCATGGCGCATTCGAACGCCAGCATGCCAGGCGCTTCGCCGGGCGAGCGCATCCATTCGCCGCGGTTGATATCCAGCGGAACCAGGCGATGACGGGTGACACGGTTCGGCGCCGCATAGAGCGAGCGGGCAAAAACTGCCGTTTGCTCGCAGTACTCCTCGAAGCTGGACGTTGCGGACCAGACATCGTGCGCGATCCCGGTGAGCCGCCCGCCGGTGTCCGCGCCGAGACGTACCTGTTGCATCATCTCTGCGCGATGACCGGCATTGGCGAACATCTGTTGCCGCGTCAGCGCGATCTTCACGGGCCGCTGCAGGATCTGCGCTGCAAGCGCGGCCAGGATCGTATCGGCATGGGCAATCAGCTTGGAGCCGAAGCCTCCGCCGATGAAGGGGCTCACGATGCGCACGCGCTCGGGCGAGATGCGAAGCGTGCTGGCGACCCCCGCCCGGAAGTTCGCGAGAGTCTGCGCCGATGTACGGATCGTCAGTTCGTTGCCTGACCAGGCGGCGAGCGTCGCATGCGGCTCCATCGGATTGTGATGTTCGAAGGGCGTCCGGTAAGTGGCATCGATCTTGACCGGAGCCGCCGCAAAGACGCTCTCGAAGTCGCCGACCACGCTGTCGGTCTCGAAGCCGGCATTGGTCCGCTTTGGTGCGTAGGCGTCGGCCACATGCGCCGGCAAATCGTAGAGGCCCGGCTCCTCGTCGTAGCGTATTCTAATGAGGCCCGCCGCAGCGCGTGCCGCCTCGAACGTCTCCGCAACGACCAGCGCGACGGGCTCGTCGTAATACCGCACCCGCTCGCTGTTGAGCGCGGGGCGGGCGCGTGTGAAGACCTCAGGCACCGTGGGCGTGACCGCTGGGCCGAAATCCGGCTGGGCCGGCGCATTCCGGTGCGTCATGACGAGCAGCACTGCCGGCGCCCGTTCGGCTTCGGCCGTATCGATCTCTGCGATGCGCCCTTTGGCGACGGTGGCGCCGAGAATATAGCCATAGGCTGTACCCTCCAGCGCATTCTCGTAAGCGTAGGTAGCATCGCCGGTCACCTTGAGCGGACCATCGATGCGGTCGATTGGGCGCCCGATTAAGCCATTGCGCGTTTCGGAAGCATGGTTCTCGCTGGTCTTCGTCTCTGTCATGGTGTCACCTCACGCACTCTCGACGGCAGCAGCGAGCGTGTGCCGCATCGTCCGTTTCGCCAGCGGGATCTTGAAATCATTGCCGCCATGCCCGACGGCTCCGGCGAGCGCGGCTTCGGCGGCGTCGGTAAAGGCGCCGTCGGACGCCGCCGCTCCTGCGAGCGCGCGCTCCGCCTCCGTCGCGCGCCATGGCTTCGCTGCCACGCCGCCCATGGCGATCCGAGCGCTTCGGATGCGATCGCCGCTTTTCTCGACGATTGCTGCCACCGACACCAGCGCGAAGGCGTAGGAAGCACGGTCGCGCACTTTTCGGTAAACCTGCCGGCCGGGTGGCGGGGGCGGCAGGGACACCGCGGTGATCATCTCGCCGTGGCCGAGCACGGTCTCGACATGTGGCATCGCCTCGGGCAATCGATGGAAATCGCCGATCGGGATCGTGCGGGTCTCGCCGCCGGGCGAGATGGTCTCGATCCTGGCGTCGAGCCCGGACATGGCGACCGCCATATCGGAGGGATGCACAGCGATGCAGGTTTCGCTCGCGCCGAGTACGGCATGCATGCGATTGAAGCCATGAAGCGCCGCGCAGCCCGAACCCGGCTGGCGCTTGTTGCAAGGCATGTTGCGGTCGTAAAAGTAGGGGCAGCGCGTGCGCTGCAAGAGATTGCCGCTGGTCGAGGCCTTGTTGCGTATCTGGCCGGACGCTCCCGCCAGCAGCGCTTGCGTGAGCATCGGGTAGCGTGACCTCACCCGCGGATCGGCGGCGAGATCGCTGTTGCGGACCTGGGCGCCGACCCGAAGCCCGCCTTCCACTGTCTCCTCGATCCGATCAAGCGGCAGCCGGCTGATATCGACGAGATGCGCTGGGCGCTCGATCTCGAGCTTCATCAGGTCGAGTAGGTTGGTGCCGCCGCTGATGAACTTGGCGTCCGGCCGGGCCGCAACCGCGGCGGCTGCCTGCTCGGCACTTGCCGCACGTTCATAAGTGAAGGATTGCATTGCTCACGCCTCCTCCGCCGCGTCGCGGATTGCAGCGACAATGTTCGGATAAGCGGCACAACGGCAGATGTTGCCGCTCATCCGCTCGCGGATCTCGGCGTCGGTGAGAGCGACGGAAGCCGCTGCCACGTTGGCACTCGCATGGCTCGGCCAGCCAGCCCTGGCCTCACCCAGCATACCGACCGCGGAGCAGATCTGGCCCGGCGTGCAATAGCCGCACTGGAAACCATCGCGGGCGACGAAGGCGGCCTGGACCGGATGCAGCCGATCACCCTCCGCAAGGCCCTCGACCGTGGTGATCTCGTCGCCTTCATGCATTGCGGCAAGCGTCAGGCAAGAATTGATCCGGCGCCCATCGACGAGCACCGTGCATGCGCCGCACTGACCGTGGTCGCAGCCTTTCTTCGAGCCGGTGAGGCCGAGATGGTTGCGCAGGGCGTCGAGCAGCGTCGTCCGCGGGTCGAGTTCGACGGCAAGATCCTTCGCGTTGATCCGCAGGGACATCGGCATCGTCGGTACCGGCGTGGGCGATGCGGCTGCCGTGACGGTGTCGGCAGGCTCGGCGTCAACCCGTATACCGGTAGCCAGGAGCACGCCGGTCGCCACGCCGCCCTCCAACACCGTTCGACGCGTCGGCCCGCTCCTGTTGTCTGTTTTGGCCATGCGTGATCTCCCAGTCGCAATGACAAGAACGCAAAACGGCAACTTGACCCGATAGCGAACCCTCGGGTTCTGTCACTCATCGACACTGGAGGTGGGTGTGTGTGCGGCGGCTTTCTTTCAAGAAACCGGCGGCAATGTCAGAATTCCGGAGAAGAATTCACCCGATAGGCCCGAGGCGTCATGCCCTGAGACGCCGGAAGGTCGTGGTAAAGTGGCTCTGGCTTGAAAAGCCGAGGCGAAAGGCAATGGTACCGATCGACAAACCCGTTTCGCGCAGCAGCATCTCCGCTCGCCGCACGCGTTCCTCGATCACATAGGCATAGGGTGCAAGGCCGGTCGTCGCTTTGAAGCGGCGCGCAAAACTGTCGACGGCCATGTCCGCGACGGCTGCCAGCTCGCTTAGCGAAATGTCGGAATTCATATGTGCATCGATGTACTCCCGGACTCGACCAAGCACCCGACGGCTGAGACAGCCGTGACGTAGAGACGGGCGTTGCTCCCGGTTCAGGGTGGCCACGCGGAGGCTGACGAGGGCGACCAGATGCTCGACATAGGCGGTGTCCGGCTTGTGACCGAGTGCCATCTCGTCGCGAAGCGAACTCAAGAGGGTGGCGACGACTGCGTCTTTCTTGTTTACCAGGATCGGCAGGTCTCTCAGGCGTTCGCATTCAGGAAGCCCGATATCGGGATCGATCCACAAGGCTGAGTAGGAGAGGTTTACATCGCGATAGAAGCCCTGCCGCTCCGCGCCTGCGGGGACGAAGGTGAGGGCTCCGGGACGGTCCATTCCGTCGTACAGGGATCTTGCCTCGTGCCGGATCGATGTATGGGACGTTCCGCCTTCTTCGGTCAGCACGATCAGATGATGAGGGGCTGTCCAGCGGAGTTCCGCCTCCCGGCACGCCCACCGCCGATTGTCGAAAACGATCGAGGAGCCGACCCATGACGCGGTTTGCTGGGGCTCCGACTTCTCCTCCTGGCTCCGAACCCGTCCGTCACCAAGCAACGGTCTGAATGACATCGCGGTATCCCGCCGGTTCACTCGCGGAGCCGTGGCCAGCCCCGGCTTGAGCGTTGTGCGCTGCCCCGCCCTACGCATACGGCTCTCCATGTGGGACAGGCAACGTGCGTTTTTAACCGCGCCGTGTTCAAGAAGTCGTGAGATCAGGTAAACCCAGCGCGCCTCCTGACACGTCGAAAGCGGCCTATCCGCGCTCGGGAAACATCGCCTTCAGGCCTTCGCGCGAGGCCGTGGCGACGCCGCGTTCGGTGATCAAGCCGGTGACCAGCCGCGCCGGCGTCACGTCGACGGCCGGGGTGGCCGCCGGCGTCGCTTCGGGCGACACGCGGACCTGGGCGATCTCGCCGGAAGCGGTCTTGCCCCAGACCAGCGAGACCTCGTCGGGCGAGCGCTGTTCGATCGGGATTTCCGCTAGGCCGTCGCCCACCGTCCAGTCGATCGTCGGCGACGGCAGCGCGACGTAGAACGGCACGTCGTTGTCGGCGGCGGCAAGCGCCTTGAGATAGGTGCCGATCTTGTTGCAGACATCGCCGTCGGCGGTGGTCCTGTCGGTGCCGACGATGACCATGTCGACCTGACCGCGCTGCATCAGATGGCCGCCGGCATTGTCGACGATCAGCGTATGCGGCACGCCGTGGCCGGCCATCTCCCATGCGGTCAATTGGGCACCCTGGTTGCGGGGTCGCGTTTCGTCGACATAGACGTGGACTGGTATGCCGGCTTCCGTCGCCAGATAGATCGGCGCGGTGGCGGTGCCGTAGTCGACGGTGGCCAGCCAGCCGGCGTTGCAGTGGGTCAGGATATTGACCGGCTCGCCCGGCTGCTTGCGCGCCGCGATCGCCTTGATGATTTCGAGCCCATTGGCGCCGATGGCGCGGTTGAGGCCGACATCCTCGTCGGCGATCTCGCCGGCACGCCGATATGCGGCCGCGGCACGTTCTGCCAGGGGAAGCGCCAGCAGGAAGCGCTGCATTTCGTTCAGCGCCCAGCGCAAATTGATCGCGGTCGGGCGCGTTTCGTGCAGGGTTGCCCAGACGGCGTCGAGCGCCGCATCCGAGGGGTCGTCGGCCATCTGCATGGCGACCCCATAGGCGGCGGTGACGCCGATCAGCGGCGCCCCACGCACCCACATGTCGCGGATTGCCGTGGCGATCCCGGCAACGGTATCGATCTTTTCAATACGGAAATCATGCGGCAGCCAGCGCTGGTCGATGATCTCCACCGAACGCCCGTCGTCACTCGGCCAGATGGTGCGGTAGTGGCGCTCGCCGACGTTCAAATTCTGCTCTCCCGTTCGATCAGCGCGGCCAACCGGTTGACCTCGTCGATGCTGTGGATCTGGCGCCGGTTGACGGCGATGTGACGGCCGAATTTCAGCGCCTTTGCCTCACATCTGGCGCGCAGATCCTGATCGGCAATGGTCTCGAAATCGGCATTGTGGGCAAGCCCGAGGATGCGCCGGTGCACCTCGACGCCGGCGAAGCCCAGCAGATCGGTCCAGATAGCATGCAGCATATGGTCGAGCGCCTGCTCGGCGCCGAGCCTGTCGCCCTGATCCTCGAACAGGCTCTTCTGGTAGAGCATGCCGGTGCGCTCGGTTCGCCACAGATGCGAGAACTCGCTGCGGAACACCGACCATGTCTCTGTCGTGACGTCGAGCAGATAGGCGCGCATGGCATCGCGGCTTCCGTCCTGTTCATGGCCGCGCTGCGAGAAGAACGCCATCCAGAAATTGGCGAGCAGCATGCCGACATCGAAGGCGATCGGGCCGTAGAAGGCGAATTCGGGGTCGATCATCCGCGTTTCCGAGTCGGTGACCATGATCGAGCCGGAATGCAGGTCGCCATGCAGCAGCGTCTCGGCATTGGCCGCGAAGATGTGCTTCATGCGCTGCGCCTCGACCTTGAGATCACGGTCGGCGCGCAATTCGGCGACGATGCCATCGAGCTGCGGGCTGGTATGCCGGTTCATTTTGGCATCGAAATACGGATCCGAGAAAACCAGGTTCTCGGTAATGTCGCAGAGCTCGACATTGTCGGAAAACAGCGCCAGATCGGCCTTGCGGTCCTTGGCCGCCATGCTGAGGTCGGAGCCGCGAAACAGCGTGCGGGCCATGAACAGGCCGATGTCTTTCGCGATATTCGGCAGTTGCCGACCCTCGATCAGCGCCCGCCGCAGGATGATGTGCGGCGACAGATACTCCATGATGATCAGCGCCTGGCCTTCGTCGAAGTGATAGATATCAGGCACCGAACCCGGCGCCCGCGCCTGTTGCCGCGTCAGCGCGTGATATTCGAAGAAGGAGCGCTTCAACGGCAGCGGCCAGCTGTCGCCGACCAGCCGGACATAGGGCAGGGCCTGCTTGACGACCGCCGCACCCGTGGCACCCTCGACAATGAACACCAGGTTCAGATTGCCGTCGCCGACTTCACGAACCTTCCATTGGCTCGTATCCTTGCCGATCTGCGAACACAGGGCTTCGTTGGCGCCGAGACGGGCCGCCAGGGTCGAGACCGACAGTGCTTCGAACGGCGATTTCCCAGTCATCCTCACCTCCCGCTTGTGTGCTCCGATGATAGCGGAGTCATCGCGGCCGGGCCAAGCTAGGAAGCCCTTTGGCAATTGTCAATCGTGTTGACAATTGCCGATACAGCCCATAGCGTCACCGTCAGGGAGGAACGAATGGGCAATGATGCCGTGTTCCGTGTCGACGGCCTGAGGAAATCCTTCGGCCATATCGAGGTGCTTGGCGGCGTCTCGCTCGAATTGCATGCCGGCGAAGTGACCGTGCTGATGGGCGCCAACGGCGCCGGCAAATCCACCCTCGTCAAGATCATCAGCGGCGTCTACGACCATGGCGGCGGTTCGATGCGCCTCGCCGATCACGACCTTGCGCCCCGGGACTTCGCCCCGAAGACGCCGGCGGAGGCGATCCGCGCTGGTGTCGTCACCGTCCACCAGAACATCAATGACGGTGTCGTCGCCGACCTCGACGTCGCCACCAATCTCACCCTCGACAGGCTGAGCGGCGGCGGCGTGCCGACGCTGTTCAATCCGGGCCGGGTGCGCCGTGAGGCAAAGGCGGTTGCCGACCGCATGGGGCTGGTCATCGACCTCAAAGCCCGGGTCAGCGATCTCTCGCTGGCCGACCGCCAGATGGTGGCGATCGCCCGCGCCATGGCGCACCAGCCGAAAGTGCTGATCCTCGACGAGCCGACCTCCTCGCTGTCCAGTGCCGAAGCCGACCGGCTGTTCGCGTTGCTCGACAGGCTTCGCCAGCAAGGCGTGGCCATTCTCTACATTTCGCACCGTATGTCTGACATCAGGCGGCTTGCCGATCGCATCATTTCGATGCGCGATGGGGTCATCTCAGGCATCTTCGACAAGAAGCCGCTGGATTATGAAGGTGCGGTCAACGCCATGCTCGGCCGCAAGATCCAGCTCGAGCGGATCGTCGCCAGGAATTCGGCAAAGGCAATTTTTGCCGCCGACGGTCTGCGGATTGCTGAAGGCGCCAGGCCGATCTCGCTGACGCTCGGCGGTGGCGAGGTCGTTGCCATCACCGGCCTCGTCGGCGTCGGCAAGACCGCGCTTGCCGAGACGCTATTCGGTTTGCGCAAGCCGCTGTCCGGGACCATGGTGCTGAACGGGAAACCCTATGCTCCGGGGTCGACCGGCGAAGCGATTGCCGCTGGCGTGTTTCTCGTAGCCAAGGACCGGGGCGAAAACGGCATCGTCGGCGACTTCAATATCCAGGAAAATATCAGTCTGCCGTTCCACAGGCGCATGTCGCGTCTCGGGGTTCTCAAGCGCCGCATCGAACGCGCCACTGCCCGCCAGCAGATCCAGGAACTCGGCATCGTCTGCCGCTCGGAGAAGGACGAGATGGCGTCGCTTTCGGGCGGCAATCAGCAGAAGGTGATGGTCGCCCGCTGGATGTCGCAGGCGGCAAGGCTTTTCATCCTCGACGAGCCGTTTCAGGGCGTCGACATTTCGGCCAGGCGCGATATCGCCGCCAAGCTGCGGGCCAGCGCCAACGGCCGCGCCACGCTGCTATTCGTCACCGAACTCGACGAAGCCCTGGAGACTGCCGATCGCATCCTGGTGATGTCAGAGCAGACGATCGTCGGCGAGCATCGCAACACCGATATCGATCTCGAGCGCCTGCTGGCCGAAGTGGCTGGCGGGCCATTGCACAGCGCGGCCTGAGGGCCGGCAGACGAGACAAATGGAATGGAGAGGGCATGAGTTCAGGTTGGGTGAAGACGGTGCCAGCGTGCGGGAGCGCTGAATGATCCTGCGCGACCGTGCCATCCGCTACGGCTTCATCATCCTTTTGTTCGGGCTGATCGCCTATTTCGCCGTCGCCGCCGATGGCTTCGTCTCGCCGCAAAGCGCCGTCTTCATCTTTCAGTCGGTCGCCATCACCGGCGTGCTGGCGCTCGGCGTCACCGCCACACTGGTCGTCGGCGGCTTCGACCTGTCGATCGGCTCGGTCGCCACCAGCGCCATGATGGCGGCTGCCTATGTCATGGTGGTGCTGGAGCAGAATGCCGTCGTCGCGGTCGTCGTCTGTCTTGTGATCGGCGCCGTCGTCGGCCTCATCAACGGTTGGCTGATCGTCTATATGCGGGTGCCGGACCTTCTGGCGACGCTCGGCATGATGTTCCTGCTTGTCGGCCTGCAACGCATTCCTACCGAAGGCCGTTCGATCGCCACCGGCATGACGATGCCCGATGGCTCGGTCGCCAACGGCAGTTTCGGCGCCGCCTTTCTGGCGCTTGGCCGCCATCGCTTCGATTTTTTCATCCCGAACCTCATTCCGGTGTCGGTCGTCGTCCTGCTCGTGCTGGCGGTGCTGATCTGGTTCTTTCTCGAATACACGCGTTTCGGGCGCATGATGTATGCGGTCGGCAGCAACGAACGCGCTGCCGAACTCGCTGGCGCGCCTGTCAAGGCATACAAAATCTGGGCCTACGTTATATCAGGAGTTTTTGCCTCGATCGGCGGCATTTTGCTCGCCGCCCGGCTTGGACGCGGCGACATCGCCTCGGGTAATAATCTGCTGCTCGACGCAGTGGCTGCGGCACTCATCGGTTACGCGGTTCTCGGCGCCGCCAAGCCGAACGCCTTCGGCACGGCCGTCGGCGCGGTGTTTGTCGGTGTGCTGCTGCAGGGCCTGACGATGATGAACGCGCCTTACTACACGCAGGATTTCGTCAAGGGCGTGGTTCTCGTGGTCGCCCTTGTCTTCACCTTCGCCCTTTCCGGCAGGGGCAGGAGATAGGTTTCGACCGGGTCACATTTTGGGTTCAACAAGTGGAGGAAACGACGTGAACATCACAAGAAGACTTTTGGGGAAGGCAGCGCTCGGGTTTGCCGGCGCAACATTGCTGATGCAGTTGCCGGCGATGGCGCAGGACAGGCCGGCCCCGTTCGACAAGCCGGGTGCCGTCAAGATCGCACTGGTCCGCTATCTCTCGACCGGCGACTTCTTCCAGGCTTATCTGTCCGGCGTCGAGGCGCAGGCCAAGGCACTCGGCGTCGACCTGCGCGTGCTCGACAGCCGTCAGGACGCAGCCCTTCAGGCTGACATGGTCGACCAAGCCATCGCGCTCGGCGTCCAGGGCATCATCATCCAGCACGGACTGACGGAATCGATGAAGGACGCCGCCCAGCGCGCCGTCGACGCCGGCATCAAGGTCGTCGCCTTCGATGTCAATGTCGAAAACCCCAAAATCCCGCAGATCGAACAGTCCGACCGCGATCTTGCGCGCCTGGCGCTCGAACAGGCGGTCAAGGACAATGGCGAGAGCTGGAAGGCCGGCTATGTTTATGTCGCCGGCATCGCCCCGCTCGACCGCCGCAACGAGACCTGGGTTGAATTCAAAAAGAAGTATGCCGGCATTAACGAAGCCGCCATGTTCGGCACGCTCGACAATCCGATCGCCAATTCGGTCGCCAACCAGGCTCGCTCGGTGTTGTCGGCTCATCCCGACATCAAGGTGATGTTCGCGCCTTATGACGAATTCGCCAAGGGCGTGAAGATCGCCGTCGACGAGGCCGGACTGAACAAGGACGTCAAGATCTATTCGGCCGACATTTCGACCTCGGACATCGCCGCGATGCGCGAGCCCGACAGCGCCTGGGCCGCAACCGCCGCCACCAATCCGGCCGTTGTCGGCCAGGTCTCGGTGCGTGCGCTGGCGCAGCTTTTGGCCGGCGAAGACCCCGGCCACAACGTCATCGTGCCGCCGACGCTAATCACCCAAAAGGACCTCCTCGACAAGGACATCAAGAACATGGAAGACCTCTCGGCCAAGCTGCCGCAATTCGCCCATGCCGATGTCGCGATGCCGGCCTGGATGCCGAACCCGAACGCCAAGTAGTCTTCCACTATCGGCAAAGAAAAGAGCGGCTCGCGGGCCGCTCTTTTTTGTTGGTGAGATTTGGCTTACCTCAACGCCGCGGCAATATTCCCGCCATCCACCGTCGTCACGTCTGCGGTCGTCCGCTCGGCCAGCGCCTGATGCAGGAAGGCCTGGGCGACGTCTTCGGCCGTCACTTCCTGCCCAAGCAGGTTGCCCGACATGTACTCCTTCTCCGATACGCCGCGCGCGCCCGAGCGGCTGGCGATCATGGCGTCGGTCAGCAACCCCGAACGGATGCGGTCGGCGTTGACGGCATTGGAGCGGATGCCATGCGCGCCGTAGTCGAGTGCATATTGCCTGGACAGGAACAGCGTCGCCGCTTTGGGAATGCCGTAAGCGCCGAACTTCGGCCCCGGATTGACCGCCTGCTTCGAGGTGTTGAACAAAAGCACGCCGCCGGTGCCCTGTTCAAGCATGATGCGCACGGCATTCTGCGCCGCCGACTGGTGGGCGAAGAAATTGAGTTCGAAGCTCTTGCGCAAAGTGGCGTCGTCGAGCTCGCCGATCCGGCCCTCCCAGGCAGCACCGGCATTGGAGACGAGAATGTCGAGGCCGCCGAAGACGGCGACCGCGTTGTCGAACGCAGCGCGCATCTGCGCCGGATCGGTGATGTCGGCGCCAATGCCGATCGAATTGTTGCCGGCTTTTTTTGCCGCCTCGGCAGCTCTTGACGCGTCGAGATCGACGACCACCGCATGGGCACCGTTGTCGGCGAACAGCTTTGCGGTGGCGGCGCCGATCGCGCCGGCGCCGCCGGTGACCAGCATAATCTGGCCGGTTAGCGGCTTCGGCTTGTTGGAGGCGAGCTTGGCCTGTTCCAGCGACCAGTATTCGAGCGGGAACAGCTCCTTTTTCGACAATGGCCGGAAATCGCCGATGGCTTCGGCGCCGCGCACCGCCTCGATCCACATTTCACCGACGTCGGAGGCGATCTTCGCGTCCTTGAGCGTGCGGCCGTGGCCGAACATGCCGAGGCCCGGCACCAGCGTCAGCCGCGGCATCTGGTCGAGCATGGTGCGCTTCACATCGTCGAGCGCGTCGTTGGTTTCGAAATAGGCGCGATAGTCCTTGGCGAATTTCTCGACATGCTGGCGGATGACGGATTTGTAGTCGCCGATCTTGTCCGCGTCGGGCGCCGGCAGTGCCATCGGTCCGGTCTTGATGCGGATCGACAGGTCGGGTGTCGAGACGCCGCGTCCGGCCAAGTCGGCAATCCTCGCCGAATTGATGAAATCGACGATCGCGTCCGAGGTGCGGAAATCGCTGATCATGCGGTCGAAGCGGCCTTCGCCGCGCGCCACCGCCACCGCGCCGCGCAGCACGGGCGCAATCTCCGCCGGCTTGGCCAGCCTGGCAGGCAAGGCCGACTTGTCGACAGGCGGCTTGCCGTTCCTGGCAATGTAGTCCTCGGCGACGGTCACATAGTGGATCATGCGGTCGTACGCTTGCTTGGCATCGTCGCCGAAGGTGAAAATGCCGTGCTTGTCGAGGATCAGGCCTTCGACCGTCGGATCGGCGTCGAAGATGTCGGCAGCCGCCTTGGCCAGATCGAAACCCGGCATGATGTAGGGCACGAACCCCATCTTTTCGCCGAACACCTTCCGGCTCAGCGGCTCGCTGTCGTCCTGGTCGACGATGGCCAGGATTGCGGTCGAATGCGTGTGGTCGACGAATTTGTGCGGCAGGAAGGCGTGCAGCAGCGTCTCGACGGACGGATTGGGCGAGGATGGATCGATGAGGTTCGCCCGTTGCAGCGCGACCATGTCCTCGTCGGGGAGTTTTTGCAGCGACCGCGCCTTCAACAGCGCGCCGAGCTTGACCGCCGGCAGGCCTTGCGGCTCGATGACGCCCATGTCCCAGCCGCTGCCCTTGACGCAGAGCACGTCCCATTCGTCGCCGACAAGATCGGTGGCCTTGGTCTTGCACGAGGTGTTGCCGCCCCCATGCAGGACGAGCCGCGGCTCGCCGCCCAGAAGCCTGGTCGTGTAGACGCGCAGCGCCAGGTCTCGGGACACACCCTTCTTTGCATAGTCGGCGACCAGTTTCTCCGCGTCGCCGTCATTCCACAGGTTCTTCATATCAACTTCGTCCGATTTCTCGTTTGTTGTGAACAGGAATGCCGCGACGCCTTGATGACAAAGCGCCGGCGGCTGGAACTGGGTATCAGGCGACCTTTTCTGCTGTTGCTCCAGCGTAGTCGAGCAGCCGCCGTGCCATGCGCGCGCCGACAACGAGATGGGTGCAGAACCCGCCGGCGATCGCCGCGATGAGCGGTTCGAACTTGCTGTCCTCCTGCACCACCACAAGGCGCTTTTCGATCCTGCGCAGCGATGACAGCTCTGCCGAAATCACCCGGCGGTTGTAGCTGCAGTCGAGCGCCTTGCCTTCGGCATCGATGATCTGTCCGGCGATGACGCCGGCCGCACCCGCCTTGCGCAATGCAGCCATTTCGCTTGGCGTCAGCGCGCCGCATTTGACCAAATGGCTGTCGGTATCCACCGAGCCGACCGAGTACAGCGCCAGGCCGCAGTCACCGATGCCCGACAATTGCTCGCGGATCACCGGCTCGGCGCGCAGGCCGCGTGCCAGTTCTTCCGTCGTCAGCACCAGCGGCGCGTATAAATTCAGCCCCTTGGCATTGAGCCGGCGCGCGATTTCCATGGTGCATTGGTCGGGCCGGTACGAATAGGGGGCTCCCAGATTGCCGCAGAGCTGCACCACCGTGACGTCCTGCAGGTCGGCATAGGACATGATGTCGGCGATCGTATAGACGGTCCGTCCCCAGGCGACGCCGATACGGTCGCCCTTCTTGACCAGCTCGAGAAAGACGCTTGCCGCCAGCACAGCAATGTCGGTCGACGGGTCGGCGACATAGCCGTTTTCCGGCGCGATCCAGACGGCGTCGAGCTGCAGCGCGTCTTCCAGCTTGCGCGCCAGGACGTCGTCGGTGAAAAGCTGGGTCGAGGTCGAGATGTTGACGATGCCGGTCTCGCGCGCCTTGCGCAGATACATCGCCACCGAGGCACGGGAAATCTTGAGCTGGCTGGCCACTTGGTCCTGGCGCAGGCCGTGTGCATAGTAAAGCCAGGCGGCCTTGTGGATAAGCTGTTCTGCCGGTCGGATCGCCATGCCATCTCCTCGCTGACATTATTCACGGCTCTCGACAAAAGTCAAATTGAGCGAAGGCATACGATGCTCTTTCGCCGCCGAATCTAGACCATCCTGCGCCAAACGCGGTCTATGATGGCATCGTTGGTGGTGACGGGCCGGAAGGCCGCGGTTAGAAGTTCTGGACGAACACTGGCGGAGGACGGGATGGGCAATCCCTACGAACAGGATCTCGACAGGAATCCGGCCAACCACCAGCCGCTGACGCCGCTGACCTATTTTGAGCGGGCGGCAAAAACCTTTCCCGACCAGACCGCCATCATCCATGGCCGCCAGCGCACAACCTATCACGATTTCTGGAAACGCTCGCTGAGGCTTGCCTCGGCGCTGGCGAAGCGCGGCATCGGCAAGGGCGATACCGTCACCGTCATGCTGTCCAACACACCGCCGATGCTGGAAGCGCATTTCGGCGTACCGATGACCAAGGCCGTGCTGCACTCGCTCAACACCCGCCTCGATGCCGCGGTCATCGCCTTCCAGCTCGACCATGCCGAAGCCAAGGTGCTGTTCGTCGATCGCGAATTCACCGGCGTGGTTCGGCAAGCGCTGGCGCTGGCCAAGGTCAAGCCGCTGGTGATCGACTATGACGATCCCGATTACGCCGCCGACGCGCCCTATCCCAAGGGCGAGCGGATCGGCACGCTCGACTACGAGGCGTTTGTCGCCGACGGCGATGAGGATTTCGCCTGGTCGATGCCGGACGACGAATGGGATGCCATCTCGCTCAACTACACCTCAGGCACGACAGGCAATCCGAAGGGCGTCGTCTGCCACCATCGCGGCGCGGCACTCATGGCCTATGCCAACACCATCCATGCCGGCATGGGCAAGCACCCGGTCTATCTGTGGACGCTGCCGATGTTCCACTGCAACGGCTGGTGCTTTCCCTGGACGCTTGCCGTGCAGGCCGGCACCCATGTCTGCCTGCGCTGGGTGCGGCCAAAGCCGATCTACGATGCCATCGCCGATCACGGCGTCACCCATCTCTGCGGTGCACCCATCGTCATGTCGGTGCTGATCAACGCCAGGGACGAGGACAAGCGGCAGTTCCCGCAGACCGTCACCTTCAACACCGCCGCGGCGCCGCCGCCTGAGGCGGTGCTGTCGGGCATGGCCGATGCGGGCTTTGCCGTCACCCATCTCTACGGCCTGACCGAAACCTATGGCCCGGCCGTCGTCAACGAATGGCACGGCGAGTGGGACCGGCTGGCGAAGGGGCCGAGGGCAGCGAAGAAGGCCAGGCAAGGCGTGCGCTATGCCGCGCTCGAAGGCCTGACCGTGATGGACCCGCAGACCATGCAAGAGACGCCGGCCGACGGCGAGACGATTGGCGAGGTGATGTTCCGCGGCAACATCGTCATGAAGGGCTATTTGAAGAACCGCAAAGCGAGCGACGAGGCCTTTGCCGGTGGCTGGTTCCATTCGGGCGACCTCGGCGTCATGCATCCGGACGGCTACATCCAGCTCAAGGACCGCTCCAAGGACATCATCATCTCCGGCGGCGAGAACATCTCCTCGATCGAAGTCGAGGAGGCGCTCTACAAACATCCTGCCGTCGCCTCCTGTGGCGTTGTCGCCAGATCCGACGACAAATGGGGCGAGGTGCCGGTTGCCTATGTCGAGCTGAAGCCGGGCAAGGCGGCGACCGAGGCCGAGGTCGTCGAGCACTGCCGCGCGCTGCTCGCCCGCTTCAAGGTGCCGAAAGCGGTGATCTTTGCCGAGATCCCGAAGACTTCGACGGGCAAGATCCAGAAGTTCCGGCTGCGAGAAATGGCGAAACAGCCTTAGTGCATGACCCCCAAGTCGGAACCGATTTCGGAAAATCATACGCAAAATCAAACTGCTACCGCGTCCTTTGCGTCAATAAGACGCGGGGCTGTAGACGCGCGCGGGCGGGTTTACCACATGGCTTGGAGGACCTCTCGAGAGCCCGCTTCACAGGCGGACTCACCTAAGACGATGTCAGCATCTGTCATCAATTGAGCCAGCCGGCCAACATCGCGCCTTGACAGGTGACGGTTTTCAATTTACGAGTGACGAAATTCTAAATTCGTCAGTCGTAAATTTTGGCCAATGAGATGCTTGAAACCCTAGACACCACCGCCGACTCCGCCCGCCAGGAAAATGTGACCCGCATCCTGGATTGCGCGGAGCGATTGTTCCGCCACTACGGCTACGGCAAGACCAACGTCGCCGACATAGCGCGCGAACTCGGCATGTCGACCGCCAACATCTATCGCTTCTTCGCCTCCAAGGTCGAAATCCACCAGGCGGTTTGCGGCCGCATGCTCGCCACCTGCTACCGGCTGACCTACGAGGCCTGCCATGGTTCCGGCACCGCCAGCGAGAAGCTCCGCCGCTACGTGCATACGCACTATCAGTGGACGCTGGAAACCATGATCGACCAGGAGAAGGTGCACGAGATGGTCATCGTCGCCATCGAGCGTGACTGGCATGTCATCGAAAAGCACATCGACCACATCCACGAATTGGTCGCTGAAGTGATCCGCGAGGGCATCGCCACCGGCGAGTTCGTCGATCAGGATCCGGTGATCGCGTCCCGGTGTTTCGGTGCTGCTATTATCAGCCTCTGTCATCCGCAGATGATGGCCCAGTGCCTCGCCAAGAAGAACCGGGCGACGCCGGACGAGCTGACCGAGTTTGCAATCAGAGCCTTGAAGAAATGACCGTTGCCGCCCGTGGGGCGGCGATGTCGGCAATTCATCTCCACAGTTCGGGAGTACGAAAAAGTGTCTTTGTCCAAGTCCATCACCAACAGGCGAGCGGCCCCCGGCCTGGCATTGATTGTCGTTGCCGCTCTCGGCCTCGCCGGCTGCTCGCAGGAGAAGGCCGAGGTCAAGGAGATCATCCGGCCGGTCAAGGTGGTCGAGATCGCCAAGGCGAGCGATACCCGTCAGCTTTCCTATTCCGGATCGGTGCGCGCCCGCACCGAGATGAATCTCGGCTTTCGCATCAACGGCAAGATCACCGAGCGCCTTGTCGACATCGGTGACCGCGTCAAGCCGGGCGACGTTCTCGCCCGCATCGATCCCACCGACTACGAGCTTTCGGTGAGAAGCGCTCAGGCCAGCCTCGATGCTGCCGACCGTCAGGTCGAGACAGTCGAGCTTACGCGCAAGCGCGCCGAACAGCTCTACGCAAAGAATTTCGCCCCGAAGTCGCAGCTCGAGCAGGCGACGCTCAGCTACAATCAGGCGGTCGCCACGCGAGACTCCGCCCGCTCGCAGCTTGCCCAGGCACAGAACCAGGTCCGCTATACCGATCTCAAGGCGGACAAGAACGGCATCGTCACTGCCGTTGCCGCCGATGTCGGCCAGGTGGTCGGCTCCGGCACGCCGGTGGTGACCGTTGCCATCGACGGCGAGAAGGAAGTCCTGATCGCTGTTCCGGAAACCGATATCGCCGAATTCAAGCCGGGCAAGACCGTCAAGGCCGGTTTCTGGTCCGACGAGGCGCTGACGCTCGACGGCAAGGTCCGCGAAGTCGCCGGCAGCGCCGATCCGCAGTCGCGCACCTTTGCCGTCCGCGTCAGCCTGCCCAATGATCCGCGCGTGCTGCTTGGCATGACCGCCTCCATCGAAGCTGCGGCGGGCAACCGGCAGCAGCTGGTGTCGATCCCGCTGAGCGCGCTGGCGCAAAAGGACAGCCAATCGATCGTCTGGACCGTCGACCGCAATGGCGGAACGGTCCATGCGCATCCGGTCAAGGTCGCCGCCTTCACGCCCGACGGCGTCAGTGTCGCCGATGGGCTGAAGCCGGGCGACGTCGTGGTGGCCGCCGGCACGCAGTTCATGACCGAGAATCTGAAAGTCAAGCTGACCGGCGATGCAGCGCAGCAGTCGGCATCGGCCGATGACGACGCCGCAAGGCGCTTGCGCTGACGGCCAGGCAGTTCACGGTTTCCGGACGGCAGGCGCCCCCGATTTTCGAGATCTCAGGTCGATGTAACCCCCACGTCGATCCTCGCGTCCCACCGCGATGTAGATCTTTCAACTCGGCAAGGCCTCGCCGTCCGGAAGCCCACATCGGAAGTTCCGTGGGCATGCCAGGCGCGTGCTCTGTTGATCAAATTGAAATGGACTGACGCCGATGACCACCGACACCAATGAAAAGCGGTCTTTCAATCTTTCGCGCTGGGCAATCGGCCATCCGAGCATTGCCCGCTTCCTGTTCGGCCTGATCATCGTTGCCGGTGCGCTCGGCCTGATGCGCATGGGCCAGAAGGAAGACCCCGATTTCACCTTCCGCGTCATGGTCGTCCAGGCGATCTGGCCGGGCTCCTCGATCAAGGAGATGGAGGACCAGGTCGTCAACAAGATCGAGCGCAAGCTGCAGGAAACGCCGCATCTCGACTTCGTCCACTCCTACACCCGCGCCGGCAGCGCCATCATCACCTTGCAGGTCAAGGGCGACACCAGTCCCGCGCAGGTCGCGGATGCGTTCTATCAGGTGCGCAAGAAGGTCGGCGACATCGCCAATGAACTGCCGCAGGGTTTGCTCGGGCCGTACTTCAACGACGAATTCGGCGACACATTCATCACCCTGCATTCGATCAGCGGCGACGGCTACAGCTATCCCGAGCTGAAGAAATTCGCCATTCAGGCACGCGACATGCTGCTGACGACGCCCGGCGTCGAGAAAGCCGTGATCATCGGCGACCAGCCGGAAAAGCTCTATATCGACGTGTCGTCCAAGGTGCTTGCCGAACGCGGCCTGACGCTGACCGACCTGCAGAATGCGATCAGGGGCCAGAACAATGTCGACCCGGCAGGTTCGGTCGACACCGGCCAGCGTTCGGTGCGCATTTCGGTCGAAGGCGACGTCGCCAAGGCGGCCGACATCCGCGAGCTTCGCCTGCGCGCCGGCAACCAGGTGACGCGCCTCGGCGACATCGCCACCGTGACCTCCGGCCTCGAGGACCCGTACCAGCGCAAATACCGCTTCAACGGCCACGACAGCGTCCAGCTCGGCGTCGTCATGGCCAAGGGCTTCAACGTCACCGATGTCGGCAAGGACGTCGAAGCGACCTACAAGCGCTTCGAGGAGGCGCTGCCCTATGGCGTTTCGGTGGACCAGGTTTCCGACCAGCCGGAAGTCGTCAAGGATGCGGTGGCCGAGTTCATGGAAGCGCTCGGTGAAGCGCTGCTGATCGTGCTTGTCGTCTCGTTCCTGTCGATCGGCTGGCGTTCGGGTCTGGTGATCGCGATCGTCATTCCGCTGGTCCTGGCCGCCACCTTCGCCATCATGTACGAGCTCGGCATCGACCTGCAGCGCATCTCGCTCGGCGCGCTGATCATCGCCCTTGGCCTCTTGGTCGACGACGCGATGATCGTCGTCGAAATGATGGAGCGAAAGCTCGAGGAAGGCTTGGTCAAGGTCGAGGCGGCGAGCTTCGCCTACTCCTCGACCGCCTTCCCGATGCTGACCGGCACGCTGATCACCACAGCCGGCTTCATCCCCGTCGGCTTCGCCGCCTCGACGGCCGGCGAATATGTGCGCACCCTGTTCTACGTCGTCGGCATCGCGCTGGTCGTGTCCTGGTTCGCGGCGGTCTATTTCACGCCATGGCTCGGCCACATGATCCTGAAGCAGCGCAAGCACGCCGGCAACCATCACGATGTCTTCGACACCGGCTTCTACCGCCGGCTTCGCTCGACCGTGGCATGGGCGGTGCGCCATCGCATCATCGTGCTGGTGATGACGCTGATGACCTTTGCCACCAGCCTGTGGGCGTTCCAGTTCATCCCGCAGAATTTCTTCCCACAATCGTCGCGCCCGGAAATCCTTGTTGACCTCTGGCTGCCTGAAGGCACCAGCATCAAGGAAGTCGAGACGCAGGCCAAGGCGCTCGAAGCCAGGATGATGGACGACAAGGACAAGCGCTTCATCGCCACCTATATCGGCGAAGGCGCACCGCGTTTCTTCCTGCCGCTCGACCAGCAGCTTCGCAACCCGAACTTCGCCCAGCTTCTGGTGATGGCCAATGACGAACCGGCCCGCGAGCGGCTGATCGTCAAGCTGCGCACCATCCTGGCCGAGGATTTCCCGTCGATCCGCGCCAAGGTCGATCGCCTGTTCCTCGGTCCGCCGACCGGCTGGCCGGTGCAGATGCGCGTCATGGGTCCGGATCGCCAGGAGGTGCGCCGCATCGCCGACGAGGTAAAGGCGAAGTTCCAGGCAAATCCGCTGCTCGGCGCCATCCACGACGACTGGCTGGAGCCGGTGCCGGCGATGAAGCTGGTGATCGACCAGGATCGCGCCCGTGCGCTCGGCGTCACCTCGCAGCGCATCCGCCAGATGCTGCAGGCGACCATGGCCGGCGCGCCGCTGGATGACTTCCGCGACGGCGAGGAGACGGTTTCGATCGTTGCCCGTGAACCGGAGGCAAACCGGCATCTGCTGTCCGCGGTGGATTCCGTCTATATCCCGACCGAATTCGGCGGCTTCGTGCCACTGTCGCAGGTGGCCAAGATCGTCCCGGTGCTGGAGCAAGGCGTCGAATGGCGGCGCGACCGCTTGCCGACCATCAGCGTACGCGCCACGCTGCCGGACGGCGTGCAGCCGAACGATGTCGCCATGAAAATGTACAGCGAGATGCAGGGCCTGCGCGACGGCCTCGCACCCGGCTACAAGATTGAGATCCAGGGCGGCGCCGAGGATGCGGCCGAAAGCCAGGCCTCGATTGCGGCGAAAGCGCCAATCATGCTTGCGGTCATCGTCGTGCTGCTGATGATCCAGCTGCAGCATTTCGGCAAGGCGATGCTGGTGCTGGCGACCGGTCCGCTCGGCATCATCGGGGCGGCGGCAGCACTTTTGATCAGCGGCGCGCCGTTCGGCTTCGTCGCCATCCTCGGTGTCATCGCTCTGCTCGGCATCATCATGCGAAACTCGATCATCCTGGTCGATCAGATCGACCAGGACATCGCCGCCGGCGTGGAGCGCTCCGAGGCCATCATCGGCTCGGCCGTTCGCCGGTTCCGGCCGATCGTGCTGACGGCGCTGACCGCGGTGCTGGCGCTGATCCCGATCTCGCGCGGCGTCTTCTGGGGGCCGCTCGCCTATGCCATGATGGGTGGCATCCTCGTCGCCACGGTGCTGACCATTCTTGTCCTGCCGGCAGCCTACGCGCTGTTCTTCGGCAGGGAGCCAAAGAAGGTCGGGGCAACGGAGGAGGCGGCCACGACGGCAGAAGAAAGCGAAAGGCCGCAACTGGCCCTGGCGGCCGAATAGCGGTCGAGGCAATCGCGCAGGTTGGCGCCGCCCCTCATCTGCCTGCCGGCATCTTCTCCCCGTATAGTGACGGGGAGAAGGGACTAGCCGCACCTCGGCGCGCTTTTTTGCAGCGCTGGATATTGGCGAAATCCTTTGCGAAGGCGTCCTTCTCCCCGTCACTATATGGGGAGAAGTGCCCGGCAGGGCGATGAGGGGCGGCCTCGAGATCGATAATTAATCTCAAGTGATTGCCCGTGGTGCGACGCTGACCACGCCTCCTGATGGTAGCGATAAGTTCGTTACGGATCACCCACGGACTCGATACAACGATACCGCTAATCTAGACTGAGAGACTACCGCGCGTGGTTGGAGGACGGTCATGACCATAGCTCAGACAGCGGCGGCACTGCGGCTGCCGATCGACGGGCGCCATCGGCAGATGTTCATCGGCGGCGCCTGGGTCGATGCCCTCTTGGGCCGGACTATGGAGAGCCGCAATCCGGCCACCGGTGCGGTCATTGCCACGGTGCCGCGCGGCGACCGCCAGGACATCGACTTGGCGGTGATTGCTGCGCGCAAGGCGTTCGAGGGACCGTGGGGCCGGTTCAAGCCCTATGAGCGGCAGGTGCTGCTGCTGAGGATAGCCGATCTCTTCGAAAAGCATTGGGAAGAGATCAGCCGCTCCGACACCACCGACATGGGCATGCCGATCGTGCGCACCCGCGCCAACCGCAACCGCGTCATCGGCATGCTGCGCTATTATGCCGGCATGGCGACGTCGCTGCATGGCGAGACCATCGAAAACTCGCTGCCCGGCGAAATCGTCTCCTTCACCCGCAAGGAGCCGGTCGGGGTCGTCGGCGCCATCATCCCGTGGAATGCGCCGACCGCGGCGTCGATCTGGAAGATCGGGCCGGCGCTGGCGACCGGCTGCACCATCGTGCTGAAACCGTCGGAAGAGGCGCCGCTGACGCCGCTGCTGATCGCCGACATCATGAACGAGGCCGGTGTGCCGGAAGGCGTCGTCAACGTCGTTACCGGAACCGGCGCCGAGGCGGGCGCGGCACTGGCCGAGCATTTGGGCGTCGACAAGATCGTCTTCACCGGCTCGACGGCGACCGGCCAGTCGATCGTGCGCGCCTCGGCCGGCAATCTGAAGCGCGTCTCGCTGGAGCTTGGCGGCAAGTCGCCGGTCATCGTCTGCGCCGACGCCGATCTCGACAAGGCGGTGCCGGTGGCTGCAATGTCGGTCTTCGCCAATTCCGGCCAGATCTGCATCGCCGGGTCGCGCCTGTTCGTCGAACGCGCCATCCATGACGAGTTTGTCGAGCGGCTCGCGACATATGCCAAAGGTCTCAGGATCGGCGACGGCATCGACCCGGCGACCGAGATCGGCCCGCTCGTCTCCGAAAAGCAGCTGCAACGGGTCACCGGCTACCTCAAGGCCGGTACTGCGGAAGGGGCAAAACTCGTCACCGGAGGCACGCGGCTTGTAGAAGGCGCGCTTGCCGCCGGCAATTTCGTCGCGCCGACTGTTTTTGCCGGTGTCTCGGACGACATGAAAATCGCACGAGAGGAAATCTTCGGGCCGGTGATCTCCGCGCTGCCGTTCGATACGCTCGACGAGGCGGTCGAGCGGGCCAACAACACGCTCTATGGCCTTGCCGCTGGGGTCTTCACCCAAAACCTGGCCAAGGCACACCAGCTGTCGCGAAAGATCCGTGCCGGCTCGGTCTGGATCAACACCTACCACGCCATCGATCCCGCCGTGCCGTTCGGCGGCTATAAGATGAGCGGTTACGGCCGCGAGGGCGGCGCCGAGCACCTCGACGAGTATCTCAACACCAAGGGCGTGTTCATCAAGATCGACTGAGCCTCGCGCCGAATAGGCTCAGAAACGAAAAAACCCGTCTCGGCGGCGGGTCTCGGCACGAATCAGCACCATACCTAAATTACTAGCATAGCTGCCGGCACAAAGCAAGAACAAAATACGCAGGGACCGAGCGCGCCTCGCGCGCCCGATCCCTGGAGGCGGACGTCAGATGACGAACAGCCAGTTGGCGAGCAGCATCACCGCGACGCCGGCGACCAGCGTCAGATAGGGCAGCATGCCCGCCTTTCGCACCGCGAGGTCCGACGAGTTCATGCCGAGATCGGCCAGCATGTGGTCGGGGAATTTGCCCTTGTCCTGGATGTAATGCCGGAAGCAGAACACCGGGATGATCAGGGCAGCCGTGATCAGCCCGGCCCACAATGCCATCGGGTTCCAGACCTTGGCGCCTGCGCCCATGAAGATCGCATTGACATAGGCAAAGATCGCGCCGAGGCCGAGCAGCCAGCTCGGCGCCTTCCATGGCCGCGCGATATGGCCGTTGTCGATGCGGTGGATCCAGCCGGCGTTGAGGTTGAGGAAGTTGAAGATGATATAGCCGCAATTCGACACGGCGAGGATGAAGAAGAAGCTCGTCGCATCGGCCGAGGCGATGGCCAGCACGATCAGGTTGAAGATCAGGTCCGTCCACATCGCCCGCGTCGGCGCGCCATGCTCGTTGACGTGGCTGAGATAGCGCGGCAGCCAGCCGTCGACCGAACCCTGATAGAGCGTGCGCGAGGAGCCGGCCATCGCCGTCATGATGCAGAGCACCAGCGCCAGGATCATCAGCATCACCAGCAGGCTGTGGATCAGCTGTCCGCCGCCGACCATGCCGGCCAAGGCGTCGGCAACGCCGGAGCCGTCGACGATCGGCGTCGCCAGCATGCCGTTCAAGCCGAGCACGCCCTGGAAGGTGAACGGCACCAGGATGAACAGCAGCATGCACAAGAGGCCGGAGTAGAAGATCGCCTTGAAGGTGTCGGTGCCCGGGTTCTTGAACTCGGAGGTGTAGCATACGGCGGTCTCGAAGCCGTAGGTCGACCAAGCCGCGATGAACATGCCGCCGAGCACCAGCGTCCAGCCGGCGATGTTCCACGAGCCGGGCTCCGGCGCATAGGCTGCCGCGAGCGGCACCAGCGGCGAAAAGTTTGCCCAGTTGATCTGGCCGGTGACGATCGGCACCACGCCGACGATCAGCATCGGGATGATGACCAGCAGGCCGATATATTTCTGCACATTGGCGGTGCCCAGAATGCCACGATGCTGGATCGAGAAGATGATCAGCATCAGCACCGCGCCGATGAAGAAGGTGGCGTTGAAGGTGAAGGAAACCGGGCCAAGCGTGTGACCGTAGAGCGTCCAGTTGCGGATCGCCGGCGTGGCCGCCGCGGTGACCGCGGTGATGGCGTCGGCGGCGCTCGTTCCGGCATGGGCCGCGATATAGGCGGCGACTTCCGGCGAAGTGTCGGTGAACAGCGGTACCGGCGCCAGCGCGTTGAGGATATAGGCGGCGGCGATCGAGCAGCCGAGCGACAGCACTGGCGACCAGGCGAACCAGTTGCACCACACCGAAAGCGGCGCGATGAATTTCGAATAGCGCAGCCACGCGGTGGCGCCGTAAATCGAGGCGCCGCCGGATTTGTTCGGGAACAGCCCGGCGATTTCCGCATAGGTGAAGGACTGCAGGAAGCCCATGATCATGGAGGTGGTCCAGATCAGGAACGCCAGCGTTCCGGTGGTGCCGGCAATGCCGCCGATCGAAAACAGGACAAGGGCCGGAACGCCGCTTGCCACCCAGAAGGCGCCGCGCCAATCGATATTCCGGTGCAGCTGCCCTTCGGCAGGCGGCACCAGGGCAGTGACTATCGTGCTCATGTGTTTGGCTTTCCCCTTTTTTGATGTTCCCCATCGGCGATGGCCGCGACTTGGCGAGACTTCGGCACCGACGCATGCAACAGACGACCGTTGGTGTTTCCACTCAGTCGCATTTTTTTCTTAGCAGTGAAGATTGATCCGGCACGCTTTCACGTCAAGCGTTTTGTGACGCTGTGCACATTGCTGTGAAGGGCATGACGATCCGCCGCCGGCTGGCATTGCCGGCGCGGCCGGACGCAACCTCTCGAAGGACTGTCGATCAGGAGCGCGGCTTGGTCTTTTGCGGGTCGTAATGGGCGAAGGCGACGACGCGCGCCGGCAGCCGCTTGCTGTGGCCGTCGAGCTTGCCGATTTCGACCTCGGTGCCGATCGCCGAATGCACGACGTCGAGCCTGGCCAGCGCGATATTCTTGTTCAGCACCGGCGAGCGCATGCCCGAGGTGACCACGCCGATCTGGGCGCGGCCGACATGCACGCAATCGCCGTGGCCGATGGCGACATTGGCGTCGATGTCGAGGCCGACCAGTTTCTTCTGCGGGCTCTCCTTGCGCCGGATCATCGCCTCGCGGCCGATGAAATCGTCGCTCTTGGTCTTCAGCGGCACGGTGAAGCCGATGCCGGCCTCGAACGGATCGGTCTGGTCCGAGAACTCGTAGCCAGCAAAGATCAGCCCGGCCTCGATGCGCACCATGTCGAGCGCCTGCAGCCCCATCGGCTTCAAGCCATGCGGCTGGCCGGCCTGCCAGATCGCGTCGAACACCTTTTCGGCGTCGCGCGGATGGCACCAGATCTCGTAGCCGAGCTCGCCGGTATAGCCGGTACGCGAGACCACGACCGGAATGCCGTTGCCGCCGCCGATGCGCGCCACGGCGAAGCGGAACCATTCGAGCTCGTCGATCGACGGCTGCAGCGGCGAGGTCCAGATAATCTCCCTCAGGATGTCGCGGCTTTTCGGTCCCTGCACGGCGACATTGTGCATCTGGTCGGTCGACGAGCGCACCAGCACGTTGAGGCCAAGTTTTGTCGCTGTCTCGCGCAACCATTCGCCAGACAGATCGTCGCCGCCGACCCAGCGGAAATTGTCCTTGCCGAGCCGAAGCAGCGTGCCGTCGTCGATCATCCCGCCATGCTCGTAGCACATGGCGGAATAGACCACCTGGCCGACGCCGAGCTTCTTGACGTCGCGGGTCAGCGTGTATTGCAGCAGCGCTTCGGAATCCGGGCCGGTGACCTCGAATTTGCGCAGCGGCGACAGATCCATGATCACGGCGTCCTGCCGGCAGGCCCAGTATTCGTCGATCGGGCCCTCCTTGGCGAAGGAGTTGGCCAGCCAATAGCCCCTGTACTCGACGAAGTTGCGGGTGTGCTTGGCAAAGCTCGAATGAAAGGCGGTCTCGCGGGTCATTTTCGGTTCCGAATCGGGCGTCATGCGTCTGGCGATCGCTCGCGAGAATTTGTGCTGGCCGGAATAGGTCCGCACATGAATGTCGGTTGGGTTCCAGCCATTGGCCGGCGTCGTGTCGTCGGGGCAGGCGGACGAGACGCAGACGATGTCGGTCAAGGCACGCAGCAAAACATAATCGCCCGGCCGCGACCATGGCTCGTCGGAGACCATCACGCCATGCGCGTCTATCGCCGTATTGAAGAAGAAGTTGATCGCCATCCAGCCGGCGCGAGGGGTGACACCCTTGTCGGCCAGCGCGCGGTTGAAATTTTCCGAGCAGTTGGGATGGCCGGGATAACCGATGTCGTCGTAATATTTGGCCGCGCAGGCGAGCGCGAAGGCATCGTGGCGGCCGCAAGTGTCCTGCACCACCTCGACAAGCGGCTCCATGTCCTGGTCGTAATATTTCGAGTGCAGGCCGGGCATCGGGTAACTCGAGCCCATCAGCGTGCGCGTCGTCGTCACATCGAGCGGATGATCGCGCCCATTGTCGAGCTTGCGTGCCGAAAAACACTGGAAGTCGGTGCATTGGCGCCCGTCGACATCGATGATCTGCAGATAGTCGCCGGCTTTGACGAAATAGGCTTCGGCCGTCGCCGAATGGACGCGGAGGTCGAGTACCGGATCGGCCAGCGGGTCGGCAAGCCGCGACTTCGCCGCCGGCCGGATCGTCGCGCGGCGGACGACGACGCTGAGCGGCGTCGCCGTATCGTGGCCATCGACCAGCATCGGCCCACCCGGGGCGGCAATGAGCATCGACCCGTCGCGGGCGACGGGAAATGCCTGTTCGGTGCCGGCAGGCGTAGCCCCGCCGAACACGCGAACCGCCTTTGCCTGATCGAGCTTTACCTGCCGTCGCTCCAGCCCCCGACGCAAGGAAGCTAGGCCGTCGTCGCCATCGGCCAGCAGCGCCTTGATGCCGGCGGCGTTGCTGTTCGACTTTTCACCGAAAATAGCGGGATCGGTGATCCCGGTGCCGTCCCACGCCAGCAGCTCGCAAGCCTGGCCGCCCTCGACATTGCGCACGCTGATCGTATCGCCGGCCTCGACCTCGATGAGCACCGCGCCATTGCCCTGAACGGAATAGCGCTCCATGCCGGCCGGCAGCGCGATCTGGCCGGGCCGCAGGATTAGGCTTGGCCGCGGCGGTCCGGCTGCGACGGCGGGGTAGGGCGACTGGCTCATCTCAACCTGGTTTCGAGAAACAAGTTTGCCTGTGCGTGAAATTATTTTAGCGGCAAGAATAGGCTGGGACGGCGTGTTTTGGCAAGGTCAAGGTGCAGAACGGCTCTCCCTGGCGCGAACAAACGCTACGCCAATTCCTCCGAATGCGCGATCTCCACGCCATATTCGGCGGCCGCATCGAGCATCGTGTGCCACAGGCTTTCGGCGAAGGTCGCGAACACCAGAAGATTGAACACCGCCTGTCCGTCCGTCCGATCATTGCCGCGCCACAGATTGACGCTGGTGTGGTCGATCGATGTCGCCGCTGCGGCGCTCACCGGAAACGCCGCCGGGTGCAGGTCGATCGACGACAATTTTGCCAGCATGGCGTGCGCCTTTTCTCCCGAGATGGTGATCAGGACGCGCGCATGCGACTGGTCCGACAGCGAGGCGACTTGCGACAACGCCTGGCTCAACGGCTCCATCGCGTGCTTGCCGCCCTTCGACAGAGCGAGGAACTGATCCGGTCCCGACCAGATGAGCGTCACGTCCGAAGCGCTGACCGCCTTGGGCGCATCCGGAGCGGCAACGCCGAACCGGGCCTGGGCAGCCTTTGCCAGTTCCTCGGCTTTGCCGCGCCGTGCCATCATTTGGAGCAGGTCGAAATTGCGGATTTCTGTCAGCGACACGCCGGCCTCGGTGCCGCCCGCGCCATAGGCGCCGACGACAAGCGCTTTCTCCAGCGGGCTGCGGGCAATCCAGGAAAACTCAGCCACGCTGGCGCCCTCCATCCGGATCATAGAAGACCGGGCTGCACAGCTCGACGTCGTAGTCTTCGCCGCGCAGCGGATCATGCGCATGGACGATTTCGCCGATGCGCTCGCGGCCGCGCTCGACAAGCGCGAGCCCGATCCACTGGTCGAGCGTCGGCGAAAAACAGACCGAGGTGACATAGCCCTGGTCGTTGTCGGGACCGGGCGTCTCGCCTTTAGGAATGATATGCGCGCCGGAGCGCAGGCGGCGCGTCTTGTCGACCGGCTTGATGCCGACGACGACCTGCCGGTCCGGGGCGACCAGCGCCTCGCGCCCGGCCATGACGCGGCCGATGAAATGTTTCTTGGTCGACATCATCTTGCCGAGGCCAAGGTCGGCGGCGGTCGTCGTGCCGTTCAGTTCCGGCCCGGCGACATGGCCCTTTTCGATGCGCATGACACCGAGCGCCTCGGTGCCGTAGGGCGTCACGCCGAATTGTTTGCCGGCCAGCATCAGATTGCGCACCAGCGCCTCGCCATAGCGGGCGGGAACCGAAATCTCGAACGCCATCTCGCCGGAGAACGAGATGCGGAACAGCCGCGCCCTGACGCCGCCGCGCAGCGCGACTTCCCGCGCCCCCATGAACGGGAAGACTTCGTTCGACAGGTCCTCGGCCGGATCGACGATTTCCCGAAGCAGGTCCCGGGTCCTTGGCCCAGCGATCGAGAATTGCGCCCACTGGTCGGAGACGGATGTCAGCTGCACGTCGAGTTCAGGAAACAGCACCTGCCGGCAGAATTCGAGATGCTGCATCACCAGCCCGGCCTTGGCGGTGGTGGTGGTCAGGAAATAATGGTCCTCGGCCAGTCGCGATGTGGTGCCGTCGTCATAGACGATGCCGTCCTCGCGCAACATCAGCCCGTAGCGGGCTTTGCCGACGGCAAGATTGGAAAAGGTGTTGATGTAGACGCGGTCGAGGAAAGCGCCGGCATCCGGGCCATGCACGTCGATCTTGCCGAGCGTTGAGACGTCGCAGAAGCCGACGCCGGAGCGCACCGCCCTGACCTCGCGGGTGACCGATTCCAGCCAGTCCTTTTCGCCGGCGCGCGGATACCATTGCGCGCGCTTCCACAGCCCGGTGTCGACGAACACCGCGCCCTGTTCGGCTGCCCAGTGGTGCGACGGCGTCAGCCTTGTCGCGTGGAAGTTCTCGTCACGATGATGGCCGGCGAAGGCGCCGATGGCGACCGGCACATAGGGCGGCCGGTAGATCGTCGTGCCGGTCTCGGGAATGGATTTGCCTGACACAGCCGCCATGATGGCGAGGCCGGCGACGTTCGAGGTCTTGCCCTGGTCGGTGGCCATGCCGAGCGTCGTGTAGCGCTTGAGATGCTCGACCGATTCGAAACCCTCGCGCTGCGCCAGTTCGATGTCGGACGCCGTGACATCGTGCTGGTAGTCGACAAAGGCCTTGCCCTTGCCGGCGACATGCCAGAGCGGCGTCAGCGAAAAAACCTCATCGTCGGCGACCGGCGGCGTGCCGGCATTGCCGCTGCGCCCGGCACTCTGTGCTGCCGCCGCTCCTGCGGCAAAGCCCTGGCGCAGGCAGTCGCCCAGCCCGAAGGCGCCGTTGGCGGCGCCTGCGGCCATCATGCCCGGAGGCGCATCGTCCGGGACGAAGGCTGCGATGTCGTCCTGCCATTTCGGCCGGCCGCGATGGTAGGAGGTCAGCCCGACCGCCGGATTCCAGCCGCCGGAGACGGCAAGCCCGTCGGCTTCGACTTCCGCCCGTGCGCCGCCGGTCAGCGAGATCGCGATTTTCCGGACGCCGTCCTTGCCGCCTTCGACCCCGTTGACCGAGCCGCTGAGCACCGGAAAGCCAGCCTTGGCGGCGAGCGCGCGATGCGCGGCGGAGACGTCCGGGCGCGCATCGACCACGGCCGCGATCCGCAATCCGGCGCCAAGCGCGGTCTCGACCATGCGCCACCCATCCGCATTGTTGGTGAACAGCGCGATCCTCTTTGCCGGCGTTGCCGCGTAGCGCGTGACATAGGTCCGCATCGCCGAAGCCATCATCACGCCGGGCGTGTCGTTGCCGGCAAACACGATCGGCCGCTCGATGGCGCCGGCGGCAACGACGCAGCGCCTGGCCACGATCCGCCACAGGCGTTGGCGCACCTGGTGCTCGGGCGGCGAGGGCAGGTGGTCGTTGACCCGCTCGATCGCGCCATAGGTGCCGCCATCATAGACGCCGAACAATGTCGTGCGGTTCATGATGCGGACATCGGGGAGTGCTGCGAGTTCGGTCAGCGTGCGGGAAATCCATTCGGCTGACGGCATGCCGTCGATGGTGCCGCCATCCGACAGCAGCCGGCCGCCGGCCACAAAATCCTCCTCGCACAGGATGACACGGGCGCCGCTGCGCCCGGCCGCCAATGCCGCCGCAAGCCCGGCCGGGCCGGAGCCGGCGATCAGCACGTCGCAATGCGCCCACGCCTTGTCGTAATGGTCGGGATCGGCGACGCCGGCGGCGCGGCCGAGACCGGCGGCTCGGCGGATCGCCGGCTCGTAGACCGCTTCCCAGAATTTCGCCGGCCACATGAAGGTCTTGTAGTAGAAGCCGGCGACGAAGATCGGCGCAAACAGCTGGTTGACCGCCATCAAATCGTGGCGCAGCGACGGCCAGCGGTTCTGGCTGGCGGCTTCGAGCCCGTCATAAAGCTCGGCCGTGGTCGCCTTGGTGTTGGGCTCGCGCCGCGCCCCCGTGCGCAGTTCGACCAGCGCATTGGGTTCCTCCGAACCAGCGGTCAGGATGCCGCGCGGCCGATGGTATTTGAACGAGCGACCGACCAGCTTGACGCCATTGGCGATCAGCGCCGAGGCCAGCGTGTCGCCCTGGAAGCCGGCAAAGCTCTTGCCGTCGAAGCGGAAGCTCAGCGGCGCGGCGCGATCGATGATACCGCCGCTCTCCAGCCGGTGTGTCTGCGCGGAGCCAACCATCAGGCGCCAACCTTGGCAGCACCAACTCCGGCAGCCGGCTCGACCGAGGAAATCTCATGCGTCAGCGTGTTGCGGTCGACCTTCAGCCAGGCCCGGCAGCCGCCGCCATGATACCAGTATTCGCTCATCGGGCCGGGGACATTGTCGCGCAGATAGACATAGTCGAAGACCTCGCCCTCCGAGGCGTCCGCCGCCGGGCGCACCGGCTTGGCGTCGCCGAGATAGGTGAACTCGCCGAGTTCGCGTTCGCCGCAGAAGGGACAGACTATACGCATGCTGTTCAGCCAGCCTTCAATGCAGGTTCGGTTGGGCGCCCTGGCCCTTTTCGTCGATCATCGCGCCCACCCGGAAGCGGTCGAGGCGGAAGCGTGCCGCCTCCTTGTGCTGCTCGTCGCGCGCCAGGAGATGGGCAAAGACCAGGCCGGAGCCGGGCGTCGCCTTGAAGCCGCCATAGCACCAGCCGGCGTTGAGATAGAGCCCGTCCACCGGCGTCTTGTCGATGATCGGCGAGCCATCCATCGACATGTCCATGATGCCGCCCCACTGGCGCAACAGCCGCACGCGGCCGATCATCGGCATCAGCGCCATGCCGCCCTCGCAAACGTCCTCCATCACAGGCAGATTGCCGCGTTGGGCATAGGAATTGTAGCCGTCTATATCGCCGCCGAACACCAGCCCGCCCTTGTCGGACTGGCTGACGTAGAAATGCCCGGCGCCGAAGGTCATGACATTGGGGATCAGCGGCTTGATCGCCTCCGAGACGAAAGCCTGCAGCACATGACTTTCAATCGGCAGCCGCATGCCGGCCATCGCCGCGACGCGCGAAGAACTGCCGGCGACGGCCATGCCGACCTTGGCGGCACCGATCTTGCCGCGCGATGTCTCGACCCCGGTCACCTTGCCGTTGGCGTCGCGGACAAAGCCGGTCACCTCGCAGTTCTGGATGATGTCGACGCCGAGCGCACTCGCCGCATGCGCATAGCCCCAGACCACAGCATCGTGCCGCGCCGTGCCGCCGCGCCGCTGCAGCAGGCCACCCTGTACGGGAAAACGTGCATTGTCGAAGTTCAGGAACGGCATCATCTTCCTGACGGCGGCGAGGTCGAGCAGCTCGGCGTCGATGCCGTTGATGCGCATCGTGTTGCCGCGCCGCGCATAGGCGTCGCGCTGCGCGTCCGAATGGTAGAGGTTGATGACGCCGCGCTGGCTGACCATGGTGTTGTAGTTGAGGTCCTGCTCCATCCGCTCCCACAGCTTCATCGACAGCTCGTAGAAGCCGGTATTGCCGGGCAGCCCGTAATTGGAGCGGATGATGGTGGTGTTGCGGCCGGCATTGCCGGAGCCGATCCAGCCCTTTTCCAGCACGGCGACATTCCTGATGCCGTATTCGCTGGCGAGGAACCATGCCGTCGCCAGGCCATGGCCGCCGCCGCCGATGATCACCACGTCGTAGTGGCTCTTCGGGCTGGCGTCGCGCCAGGTGCGCTGCCAGTTCTTGTGGCCGGAAAATGCCGCCCGGGCGAGGGAGAAGATCGAGTATTTCATGAACCTGTTTCGCGCCGGGCGTGCAACAATTCCGGATCAGATGTCGAGCGTGTGGTCGCGCTCCCACTGGGTGAAGTGGGAAGCATAGGAATTCCATTCCTGGTGCTTGAGCTTTAGATAAGCCGACGAGAATTCCTCACCCAGCGCCGTCTTGAGCGATTTGTCGTTGTCGAACTCGCGCAACGCATCGAGCAGGTTGAGCGGCAGCTTCGGCGCGCCTTCGACCGTGTGCCCGAACTGATACATGTCGATGTCGTAGCGCCTGCCGGGATCGGCCTTCGAGCGGATGCCGTCGAGGCCGGCAGCAATGATCACGGCCTGCAGCAGATACGGGTTTGCCGCGCCGTCGGGCAGGCGCAGCTCGAAACGGCCGGGGCCGGGCACGCGAACCATATGGGTGCGGTTGTTGCCGGTCCAGGTCACCGAGTTGGGCGCCCAGGTCGCGCCCGATATGGTGCGCGGTGCGTTGATGCGCTTGTAGGAATTCACCGTCGGGTTGGTGATCGCGGCAAGCGCCGAGGCATGCTTCATGATGCCGCCGAGGAAATTCCTGCCCTTAGCCGACAGGCCGAGTTCCATCGCATTGTCGGCAAAGACATTGGTCTTGCCGTCTCTGTCCCACACCGAGATGTGGGCATGGCAGCCATTGCCGGTCAGGCCCTGGAACGGCTTCGGCATGAAGGTTGCGCGCAGGCCGTGCTTTTCGGCAACGGACTTCACCATGAATTTGAAGAAGGAATGCTTGTCGGCGGTCGCCAGCGCATCGTCGAAAGCCCAGTTCATCTCGAACTGGCCGTTGGCGTCCTCATGGTCGTTCTGGTAGGCGCCCCAGCCGAGCGCCAGCATGTGGTCGCAGATCTCGGCGATGACGTCGTAGCGGCGCATCACCGCCTGCTGGTCGTAGCAGGGCTTCGAAGCGGTGTCGTATTCGTCGGAAATCGTCTTGCCGTCCGGCGAGATCAGGAAGAATTCCGCCTCGACGCCGGTCTTGATGTGCATGCCGTCGCCGGCGGCCTCGGCGATCAGCCGCTTCAGCGTGTTGCGCGGCGCCTGCTCGACCGATTTGTCGTCCATGATGCAGTTGGCGGCGACCCAGGCGACTTCGGGCTTCCACGGCAACTGGATCACCGAGGCCGGATCCGGCACCGCCAGCATGTCGGGATGCGCCGGCGTCAGGTCGAGCCAGGTGGCAAAACCGGCAAAGCCGGCACCGTCCCGCTGCATGTCGGCGATCGCCTGGGCCGGCACCAGCTTGGCGCGTTGCCCACCGAACAGGTCGGTGTAGGATATCATGAAATATTTGACGCCCTTCTCCTTGGCGAAGGCGGCGAGATCGTTCCCCATTATAGTTCCTCGCTTAATTGTGCTGTCAGGTGGTTATCAGAAGCCGTTCTTGCCCGGTATCCAGTTGGTGCCGGCCAGCGGCACGCCGGCCATGGCGGCGGCTTCGATCGTCAAGGCCACGAGATCCTCGGGCTCGAGATTGTGCAGGCTGTTCTTGCCGCAGGCCCGGGCAATCGTTTGCGCCTCCAGTGTCATCACCTTAAGATAATTCGCCAGCCGTCGGCCGGCCGCAATCGGATCGACCCGTTTCATTAGTTCGGGATCTTGCGTGGTGATGCCGGCCGGATCGCGTCCCTCATGCCAGTCGTCATAGGCGCCGGCCGTGGTGCCGAGCTCGTTGTATTCCGCTTCCCAGCGCGGATCGTTGTCGCCGAGCGCGACAAGCGCTGCCGTGCCGATCGACACCGCGTCGACACCAAGCGCCAGCGCCTTGGCGACGTCGGCGCCGTTGCGGATGCCGCCGGAAACGATCAGCTGCACCTTGCGGTGCATGCCGAGATCCTGCAGCGCCTGCACCGCCGGCCTGATGCAGGCAAGCGTCGGCTGGCCGACATTTTCGATGAATACTTCCTGGGTTGCCGCGGTTCCGCCCTGCATGCCGTCGACGACGACGACGTCGGCGCCCGCCTTCACCGCAAGGGCGGTGTCGTAATAGGGCCGCGCGCCGCCGACCTTGACGTAAATCGGCTTTTCCCAGTCGGTGATTTCACGTAGCTCCAGGATCTTGATCTCGAGATCGTCAGGCCCGGTCCAGTCCGGGTGGCGCGATGCGGAGCGTTGGTCGATGCCTTTCGGCAGCGTGCGCATTTCGGCGACCCGGTCGGAGATCTTCTGGCCGAGCAGCATGCCGCCGCCGCCTGGTTTCGCACCTTGGCCGACGACCACTTCGATCGCGTCGGCCCGGCGCAGATCGCGCGGGTTCATGCCGTAGCGCGACGGCAGATACTGATAGACTAGTGTTTTCGAATGGCCGCGCTCTTCCTCGGTCATGCCGCCGTCGCCGGTGGTGGTCGAGGTGCCCGACAGCGTCGCGCCGCGGCCGAGCGCTTCCTTGGCCGGCCCGGACAGCGAGCCAAAGCTCATGCCGGCAATGGTGATCGGGATTTTCAGCTCGATCGGCTTTTTCGCATGACGCGAACCGAGCACGACGCTGGTGTCGCAGCGCTCGCGATAGCCTTCGAGCGGATAGCGCGAGATCGAGGCGCCGAGGAACAAAAGGTCGTCGAAATGCGGCAGCTTGCGCTTGGCGCCCGCACCGCGGATGTCATAGATGCCGGTCGCCGCGGCGCGGCGGATCTCGGAAAGCGTGTAGTCGTCGAAGGTCGCGGACTTGCGCGGCGTCGTCGGCGGGTTGCGATAGGTCATTGAGCCTCAATACGCGTCGGCGTTGTCGATATTGAAATTGTAAAGCGTGCGCGCCGCGCCATAACGCTTGAACTCCGCCGCCTTGACGCCGGTCACGCCGGCGCGGTCGAGCAGGCGCTGCAGCAATTCCAGGTGTTCGGGCCGCATCTCCTTGGCGATGCAGTCGGCGCCGAGGCTTTCGACCTTGCCGCGCACGAAGAGCCGCGCCTCGTAGATGGAATCGCCGAGCGCATCGCCGGCATCGCCCAGCACCACCAAATTGCCGGATTGCGCCATGAAGGCCGACATGTGGCCGATATTGCCATGGACGACGATGTCGATGCCTTTCATCGAGATGCCGCAGCGCGACGATGCATTGCCTTCGATGACCAGCAACCCGCCCCGGCCGGTGGCGCCGGCATACTGGCTGGCATCGCCTTTGACGACGATCTGGCCGGACATCATGTTTTCGCCGACGCCGGGCCCGGCCGAGCCATGCACCGTGATGGTGCTGCCGTCGTTCATGCCGCCGCAATAATAGCCGACGCTGCCGCGGACATCGATGGCGACCGGCTGGTCGACGCCGACGGCGACCGAATGGCTGCCTCGCGGGTGAAGTACCTCCCAGGCGGTCTCGTTCGAACCGGTGGTCAGATTGTGCAGCGCCTGGTTGAGTTCGCGCAGCGACATTTCGGCCAAGTCGAAGACCTTCGATGCCTGATTGTGGCCCGGCTCGCGCGCGGCCTTGGAGACGTTGCCCGCATTGAAGGCGTTGATTGCCGGCATAAGCTCAATGCTCCCAGAAATAGACGGTTGCGGGCTCGGGTTCCCAAACCCTCGCATTGTCTATGCCGGGCAGTTTGGTGAGCGCACGATATTCCGAGCCGAAGGCGACATACTGGTCGGTTTCGGCCATCACGGCGGGCTTGCAGGCGATCGGATCGCGCACCACGCCGAAGCCGTTCTTGGTGCCGACGACGAAGGTGAAGAAGCCGTCGAGGTCGCTCAGCGTGCCTTCCAGCGCCTCGCTGAGGTTTTTGCCATGCGCCATCTGCGAGGAGAGATAGGCGGCCGCAACTTCGGTGTCGTTCTCGGTCTCGAATGTCATGCCTTCGCGGATCAGCCCGCGGCGGACATTGTTGTGGTTGGACAGTGAGCCATTGTGCACCAGGCACTGGTCGGCGCCGGTCGAGAACGGATGCGCGCCCATCGTCGTCACCGCCGATTCGGTCGCCATTCGGGTATGGCCGATGCCGTGCGTGCCGGTCATCTCGCGGACGCCGAAACGATCGACGACGGCTTCCGGCAAGCCGACTTCCTTGTAGATTTCGACGACGTCGCCGGCACCCATGATGCGGATGTCGGGGCGCAGCGCCTTGATCGCCTCGCGCGCTTCGTCGATCTTGGCAGGCGTCGTCCTGACCACCGCATGCGTCGACTTCGCAGCCAAGCTCACCGGCGCGCCGATCGCCTTGGCGAGTTCGGCGTCGAGGCCGCGGAAATCGCGCTCCGGTCTGGCCGATTGGATGGTGATCTTGGCTTCAATGCCCGATGGCGCGCCATAGATGGCGATGCCGGCGCTGTCGGGACCGCGATCGCTGAGCGAGATCAGCATCTCCGACAGCATCGCGCCAAGCTGGGGCTCGAGCGACTTGTCCTTCAAAAAAAGTCCGACGATTCCGCACATGTCAGGCTCCCGAGATTTGTTCCCTTGGAGATGTATCGAATGAGTCCCGGGAATTCAATTGGTATGAAAAAAATTTTCCTGTCGTTATATATCGGTTGAGGCGCCGCTGGCCGCACTATCGCTGCGCTCACCGCCATTGTGAACCCATTTGGCGTGGCGGATGCGGGCGATTTTGTAGGCGTCCAGGATCGACAGGGCATAGATCAGGACGCCGCCGGCATGGCGGCCGATGAAGCTGGCATCGGGCGGCGCGATCTTGGCGGTGACCCAGGCCAGGATCACCATGAAGAACAGGAACTGCAGGCCGCGCACCGGTACGCCGAGCACGACATGTCCGCTTGCCGGCAAAACGATCGCGGCGCCGAGAACCAGATAGGGGCTCGGTGGTGCGGGGGAGGTGGTGCTCTGGCTGGTCATGCCGCCTGCCCTTCCCTTTGATTGATGGCATCGCGCAGCGCCGACGCCGATGACAGCAGCCTCTCGATCAGCGCCGGATCGAGCTTGACGTCGCCAAATTCGGCTTGCCGGAACACGCCATAGCGCGCCCGCTCGGCCTCGGCCAGCAGCCAGACGATGCGCACGCCGTTCGGCGTGATCAGCAGTTCCTTGGCGCGCCCCTCGGCGAAGATATCGAGGTGTTCGGCGATGATGGCTTGGGGGAAGCGCATGCCCATGCGGTCGGTCCGCAGCACCGCCTCGGCCGGAAATCCAGCCGCCTTCGGCAGCGTATGGTCGAGATGATCGAAGTTGGAAAAGGTCGTCGGCGAGCCGGGCCGCATCATCATGTCGCAAGTGCCTGGCACCACCACTCTTTCGGTGATCGAAACGCTCAGCCAGCGTGCCGGAAGCTTCCTTGTCGCCAGCGTGTCGACGATGGTCCGAACCTGCACCCGCCGGCCGTTCCACGAGCCGGCAAAAGTAACGACGCCGACGGTGCCGTCCGAGACGTTGGCCACGTCGGGAATGACGGCACGGAGGCCGGCTTCGTCTGCGGCAAGCGCGGTCGAAGCCTTGGTGCGGTTGACGCGCGCAAGCCGGGCGAGGTTCAGGCCGAGAGCCAGGGCAGCCGCCCCGGCGAGCAATACTGAGATCACCTAACGCACCTCGTCACGCAAATGCCCGCCCAGACAGGGCGACTCCTCCTGTCAGTAACCCTGCGGTTTCGGCCACGGCATGGTGAACTGGGCACCACGACGCACGAATCTGTAGCGGTAGAAGTGGAACCACAGCGAGATCAGGAAGTAGAAGGCGACCATGGCGATCAGCTGCGAGCCGAAGCCGAGGAAGATCGCAAAGAAGGTGACCACGCACAGGCAGAACAAAACGAGGGCCGGCAGCGGATGGAAGGGATGGGTGTAGCCGCGGCGGATCGAGCCGAGCGGCCACTTCTTCCTGAACATGATGATGTTGATGCTCATGAAAGTGTATTGCAGCACGCCCGACAGGATGGAGAAGGTGATCGCCTGGTTGAGGTCGGCGATGAAGGCGAAGGCAAGCGCGATCGGCAGCAGGAACAGGATCGAGCGATAGGGCGTGCGGTATTTCGGATGCACCGCCGAGAACCAGGTCGGCAAATAGCGGTCGCGGCCGAGCGAGAACCAGGCGCGCGCGGCGTCGTTGATGCAGCCATTGGCGGAAGCAAGTGCCGCAAGCAGCGTCGCGACGAACAGCAGGTTCTCCAGCAACGGGCTGCCGGTCAGCTTTCCCGCGTCCCAGAGCGGGTACGGGGTGACGCCGAGATATTCCCATGGCATCAGCGAGGCGCAGACATACCAGGTCATGGCGGCGGCGATCAAAAGCGTGATCATGCCGGCCATCGTGCCATAGGGCAGCGAGCGCGCCGGCGAGCGCACTTCCTCGGCGGCCTGCGTGGTGCCCTCGATGCCGAGATAGTACCAGATGCCGAACTGGAAGGCGGCGATGACGCCGATCCAGCCATAGGGCAGCGCATTGCCGGGGGTGACTAGGTCGTTGAGCTTCAGCACGGCGCCTTGCGTCCACGGGCTCACCGAAAAGAACAGGATGACGATGGAGACATAGGCAATGGCGGTGATGACGAAATTGACGTTGAGCGTCATCAGAACGCCGCGATAGTTGAGCCATGCCAGCACGACGATGGTGGCGGCGATGAAGGAGTTGTAGCTCATCCCTTCGACGCCGGCCTTGGCGACGATTGTTTGGCCGAGCAATATCGCGTCGGAGACTTCGAGCATGGTATAGGCAAAGACCAGGAACAGCGCGACGTTGAAGGCCATCAGCGGCCCGACGATGTGCTTGGCCTGCGCATATTGGCCGCCGGCGGCGGCGACCGTTGAGGTGACCTCGGAATCGATCATGGCGACGGAGGTGTAGAGCAGGCCGACGATCCAGCAGACCACCAGTGCGGCGAGCGCGCCGCCCTTGTCGGCGGAGAAGTTCCAGCCGGTGAATTCGCCGACCAGAACGATGCCGACGCCGAGCGCCCAGACATGGGCCGGGCCGAGCACCCTGAGCAGCGACACCCTGTCGCCATGCACTGCCGGTTCAAGCGTGACCGTCATCGTTCAATCCCCCACTCAGATCCGGTGTTTTTCGGACACAGCTTCAAGTTCGCCTTCCCTGGACGAGGTCAGCATCTCTTCGGAATAGGTCGTGTCGATCTTGAACCAGTCGTAGAGCATCCACAGCGCGAGCACGATCGAGATGCCCCAGCATGCGTAAGAGAGTGCCACCCACATGACGATGCTTCCCCGATTTATTTGTCGTCGAATTTTTCGTTGATGACGTCGCGGTATTCACGGTCCGATGCGCGGAACAGAAAGATGAAATAGCCGATCAGCACCGCGGCCATGATGATCAGCGTCGGCCAGTCGATGATGTAGTGGAAGCGGTTCTGGATGATGTCATGCGCGGTTTCCGGCATGTAGCCGAGCTTTTCCCAGATCGAGGCCATGGTCGGGTTCTGTCCAAGCGCTTCCCACGTCTTGGCATCGAGCGCGTCGATGGATTTTGCCGCCCCTGCGAGGCCCAGCTTGAGCGGCAGCCACAGCGCGACGAAAATCGCGACAACGACGACGGCGATATCGAAAACCTGGCCGGCTTTGCTCTGTTCCGGCGGTGTGTAGCGGGCCATGCGTCTCCCCCTCAGGACTTGCGGTTGCGGTAGGCGTCGGCATGCTTGATGTCGAGGCCGTAGATGAACTCCTTGTCTTCCTTGTAGTGGTTGACCATCGCCAGGATCGCGGCCGTGTTGAAGATCAGCACGGCGGCAGCGGCGACCGCGACGACGAACTTGATGCCAGCGTCGGGGATGTATGGCCATGTCATGAAGAGGACGAAGAGGATCGTCGCCCACAGGCAGACGATCAGGAGCACCGATCCACGAAGGTCGGAACGGTACAGTGCTTCAATGCGCTGCTGCATGTCGGACATCGTTTTCCCCTCGATCGCTCTCTTTCAAGAGAGTGAAATTTTTTTCATAAGTTCCGTCCGAATTCCGCAATTGTCAAGACGATTTTACGCAACGTTAACCGTTTGTTTGACCGCCGGATTTTGCCTGACAATGAAATTATTTGCTTACGGGTATTGCAGGCTCCCGGCGTTTGCGATCAATATTCAGGCAACGCTCCCGCCACTGTGCAGGGAGCAGGGGAAAGCAAAAACTTTTTTCGAACGGAGAACCAGCGGATGACGGCATCCTGGAGATTTTCGGCCCTTGCGGACCGCCATCGCGCGCTCGGCTCGAAGCTCGAAGACTGGAGCGGCATGGGCACCGCCTGGACCTACGACAAGGACGCCGACGAGGAGTATATCGCCATCCGCACCAAGGCCGGGCTGATGGACGTATCCGGCCTGAAGAAGGTGCACATCACCGGGCCGCACGCCTCGCACCTGATCGACCTGGCGACGACGCGCGACGTCGAAAAGATCTATCCCGGCAAGTCGGCCTATGCCTGCATGCTGAATGAGGCGGGCAAGTTCACCGACGACTGCATCCTATACCGCACCGGCCCGAATTCCTGGATGGTGGTGCATGGTTCGGGCACCGGCCATGAAGAGCTGCAGCGCGCCGCCAAGGGCTGCGATGTCTCGCTGCGTTTCGACGACAATCTGCACGACCTTTCGCTGCAAGGCCCGACCGCCGTCAATTATCTGGCAAAGCATGTGCCCGGCATTCGCGACCTCAACTATTTCCACCACATGCAGACGCAGCTGTTCGGCTTTCCGGTGATGATCTCGCGCACCGGCTATACCGGCGAGCGCGGCTACGAGATTTTCTGCCGCGGCCAGGACGCCGGCACGATCTGGGACAGGATCCTCGACGAGGGCAAGAGCGCCGGCATCATCCCGTGCCGCTTCACCACGCTCGACATGCTGCGCGTCGAGAGCTACCTCCTGTTCTACCCCTACGACAATTCACAGAAATACCCGTTCGAAAACGAGGGCCCCGGCGACACGCTGTGGGAGCTCGGCCTCGACTTCACCGTCAGCCCGGGCAAGACAGGATTTCGCGGCGCCGAGGAGCATTATCGCCTCAAGGGCAAGGAGCGCTTCAAGATCTTCGGCGTGCTGCTCGAAGGCAAGGAGCCGGCCGACGAGGGCGCGCCGGTCTATCGCGACGGCAGACAAGTCGGCGTGGTGACCTGCGCCATGTATTCGCCGCTGGTCAAAAAATCGATGGGCATCGCCCGGCTCGACGTCGACTGCGCGGTCCAGGGCACCAGGCTCGAGATCCGCAACAAGAGCGGCGCCATCAGCGCAACCGCCGAGCCGCTTCCGTTCGACGATCCGAAGAAGACCAAGCGCACGGCGAAAGGCTGAGGCATACTGGGCGTATGGCAGCGAAAAGCATCATCAGCCGGCCGGTCTATGGGACCCTATCTCCGCAGCCCGGCAAGCATCATCTTTTCGTAGCGGATGCTGAGGGCGCGCTGGCGATTGCCGACCTGGCCGCCAAGGCACAAGCGGATTTTTTCGGCGGCGCCCACATCATCTTCATTCCCTGCCGCGATGGCAAATATGCCGATGCGCTCGAAGCATTGAAGCCGGCGCAGTTCTACGTCGGCCATTCCTTTGCCAGCGCCCTGCCGCGGCTGAAGCAGACGCTGGCCAACGCGCATATGGGCCTCAGGCTCTATCTCGCCGGCACCGAGGGGCTGATCGGCCAGGCCATGCAGGCGGCGCTCGAAGCCGGCATCGACCACACCTCGATCCAGACCGAGCATCGCGGCTCGCTGGCGCGCCGCATGCAGTGCGTCCACTGCAAGGGCATCACCGAGAACGTGACGACGCAGCCGGCAACCTGTTCGCATTGCGGCCTCTTGCTTCTGGTGCGCGATCATTATTCGCGGCGCCTTGCCGCTTTCCAGGGCGTCTGCATCAATGCCGAGGACCGCAGCGAAATTCCTCCGATCGAGGAGGTCTTTCGATGAGCACCGGCACCACCAAGCTCGATGTCGTGGTCAGCGATGTCGTTCCGGTCAACGAGCTGGTGACGCGCTTCCACTTCCGCCGGCGCGACGGCCAGCTATTGCCGACCTTTTCCGGCGGCGCCCATGTCGTTGTCGAGATGCGCGACGGCGAGCGGACAAGGCTCAATCCCTATTCGCTGATGGGCTCGCCGCTCGACACCCGCGAATACACCATCTCGGTGCGCCGCGACGATGCCGGCCGCGGCGGCTCGCTGTTCATGCACAGGCATGTCAGGCCGGGCATGGAAATGGTGGTCAGCTACCCCGTCAATCTGTTCTCGCTCGATCTGCGCGCCAGGAAGCATTTGATGCTGGCCGGCGGTATCGGCATCACCCCGTTCATGGCGCAGACCGCCCAGCTGGCGGCGGAAGGCGGCAATTTCGAATTGCACTACACCTGCCGCACAGCCTCGCTCGGCACCTATGCCGATCTGCTGAGAGAGCGCTACGACCGCCGGATCAGGCTCTATCACGACGACCGCGACGAGCGCATCGAGCTCGACCGGCTGCTGTCGTCGCAGCCGCTCGGCACCCATCTCTATGTCTGTGGGCCGTCCGGCATGATCGGCTGGGTTCGCGACCGTGCCGCTGCCTTGGGCTGGCCGACGGAAACCGTCCATTTCGAGCATTTCGCGGCACCGCAGCCCGGCGCGCCCTTCGACGTGACGCTGGCGCTCAGCGGCAAGACCATCCGCGTCGACGAGCAGCAGAGCCTGCTCGAGGCGATCGAAGCGGCCGGCGTCGATCCGCCCTATCTCTGCCGCGGCGGCGTCTGCGGCCAATGCGAGACCAACGTCATTTCTCATGACGGCAAATTCATCCACAACGACCACTGGCTGAGCGAGGAAGACCACCGTTGCGGCCGCAAGATCATGCCCTGCGTGTCGCGCTTCGAAGGCAGGTCTCTGGTGCTGGAAAGATAGGAGGCGAGCTTGGGCATTACCTTTCGCAAGGAAACGTTCCGCGACGACTTCACCTTTGGGAATAGTCCGGAGTACATCAGGCGGTTCCCGTTTCCGTTCCACGAAGACAGCTACATGTATGCGGTCAACATCGAGCCGCATGTCGTCGGGCCGAAGGGCAGCGTGCTGGAGAACCTGATCGACGTCGACGAGCACTACGTCGCCGAAATGCAGGACCGCGCGCTGGTGCTTACCGAAGACCCGCTGCGATGTCAGTCGCTGCCGCACATGACGCTGGCCGGCTGGGATCTGCTCGAGCTTTTGATGGAACAGCAGGCGCTGGGCTATCCCGAGCATTTCACGCTGACGCGCGACAGCGACCGCTGGCGCTGGATCAACCGGCCGCTCGGCATCGACGACAGTTTCACCTTCGGCGACGTCTCGACGCTGCCTTATGGGCCGATGGAGTACATCACGCGCCAGAGCCAAGGCGATTTCTGCATCCTCGACCAGCGCGACGGCAATCTGTGGATGGATGCCGGCATGGTCACCACCCAGGCCGACTGGTCGCTCGATTTCGACATCGGCATGAACTTCTTCGAATGGCACGCGCCGGTGCCGCTGGCGCATGAGAAGGGCATATTCGTCCGGGCGCTAAAATTCCTCACCAACATCCAGCAGGGCAAACCCGCACGCCGGCTGAACTGGACGATGACGATCAATCCGCGCCTCGACACCAGCCCGGAAAATTACCACAAATGGGGCCCGGACCGGACCACGGTGACGCCCGAAAACGTCGGCGACAAGGTCCATCTGCGCGTCGAGCTGCAGAGCTTCTGGCGGCTGCCGCGCTCGAATGCGATCGTCTTCCCGATCCGCTGCTATCTGATCAAGATGGACGAGCTGGTGACGCAGCCGAAATGGGCACGGCGCCTGCACCGCGTCATCCGCGACCTTCCCGACGAACTCGCCAACTACAAGGGTCTGACGCGCTATCGCCCGACGCTGGTCGAGTGGTTATCGAAGCTGGATGATGGCAGCCCGACGAGCCCGGGCTTTGGGTCTGATTGAAGCGAGTCCCTCTCATCCGGCCCTTCGGGCCACCTTCTCCCCGCTGGGGAGAAGAGGCTGGCGCCGGCGTTTGCGACCTCCTCTCCCCTCGGGAGAGGTCGGATTGCCCCGAATTGCCCTTTGCAATTCGGTTGGCAATCCGGGTGAGGGGTCTGCTTGCGTCCCGCTCTCAGCCCGCGCTGCTCTGCGGATAGCAGATGATCGAGAGATAGCGCATCGGCAGTTGCGTCAGCACTTCCGGGCCATGCGGCGCGTCGGCGTCGAAGAATAGGCTGTCGCCGGGCTTCATCGGGTAGAGATTGCTGCCGTGCCGGTAAACCACCTCGCCTTCGAGCATATAGAGGAACTCCATGCCCTCGTGCTGGAAGGTCGGAAACACGTCGGAATCCTCGGTCAGCGTGATCAGATAGGGTTCGACGACGACACCGCTGGTGTTCGAGCCGATATGGCCGAGCAAATTGTACTGGTGGCCGGCGCGTGTGCCGCGGCGCTCGACATCGAGCCCTTCGCCGGCCTTGACGAAGACGGCGCTGCGCTCCTCCTCGAAGCGGCGGAAGAAGGCGGTGACGGGAACGCCGAGCGCCCGCGACAGCGCCTGCAAGGTGGTCAGTGACGGCGAGGTGATGCCGTTCTCGATCTTCGACAGCATGCCAAGCGAAATGTCGGTGGCGACCGCCAGATCGGCGACGGTGATGCCGAGCTTTTTGCGGAATGCCCGCACCTCGCGACCGATCGCGACTTCCAGCACTTTTTCGCGGATGTCGCGAACGGCGTGCGGGTCCTGGGTCAGCGGCGTCCGGATCGTTCGTCTGTCGGCTGCCACGCCTTTCGGCGACGGCTTCGCCTTGGCGGGGACTGCCCCATTCTTAAGATCGGCCTTCTTCGCCATGTCGCCACCCCGGACTCTGCGGATTTATTTCACTCACGGTGAACATATTCGGTGCCGATACAGAAGTGCAACTGCGACGGCAAGCCACTCCTGTCGAATTGCACGCTGTCCGGATTTCGTCGGAGGCCGGCGTCGCGTGGAAATCCAGCGTGATGAAACGAGGTTTCACCATAAGGCCTGTTGACAGCATCGAAGGGGCAATTACTGTCCTGTCAGTGAAATTTGTTTCGTTAGGGAAATGAGATCGGGAGGCCCGGAATGAAAAGTCGTGTTGCCGTCATCGGAGCCGGACCGTCCGGCATGGCCCAGCTCCGGGCCTTCAAGTCGGCTGCCGACAAGGGCGCCGACATTCCCGAAATCGTCTGCTTCGAAAAGCAGTCCGACTGGGGCGGCCTGTGGAACTACACCTGGCGCACCGGCCTCGACGAGCACGGCGATCCGGTGCATGGCTCGATGTACCGTTACCTCTGGTCGAACGGCCCGAAGGAGTGCCTGGAATTTGCCGACTACACGTTCGAGGAGCATTTCGGCCGGCCGATCGGCTCCTATCCGCCGCGTGCCGTGCTGTGGGACTACATCAAGGGCCGCGTCGAAAAATCCGGCGTGCGCCAATGGGTGCGCTTCAACAGCCCGGTGCGCATGGTCACCTTTTCCGAAACGACGAAGAAGTTCACCGTGACCGCGCATGACCGCACTAACGACGTCACTTATTCTGAAGAGTTCGACAACGTCGTCGTCGCCTCGGGGCATTTTTCCGTGCCCAACGTCCCCTATTTCGAGGGCTTCTCGACCTTCAACGGCCGTATCCTGCACAGCCACGATTTCCGCGACGCCATGGAATTCAAGGGCAAGGACATCTTGATCATCGGCCGCTCCTATTCGGCCGAGGACATCGGCTCGCAATGCTACAAATACGGCGCCAGATCGATCACCTCCAGCTACCGCTCGAAGCCGATGGGTTTCAAATGGCCGGACAATTGGAAGGAAGTGCCGCTGCTGCAGAAGGTCGTTGGCAAGACCGCGCATTTCAAGGACGGCAGCACGAGGGATGTCGACGCCATCATCCTGTGCACCGGCTATCTCCACTCCTTCCCGTTCCTCACCGAGGATCTGAAGCTCAAGACCGCCAATCGCATGTGGCCGGACGGGCTCTACGAAGGTGTCGTCTGGGAGAAGAACCCGAAGCTTTTCTATATCGGCATGCAGGACCAGTTCTACACCTTCAACATGTTCGACGCGCAGGCCTGGTTCGCGCGCGACGTCATCATGGGCCGCATCAAGCTACCTTCGGCCGAAGCGATGGCGGAGCACGGCAAAAAGTGGCGGGCGCGCGAGGAGACGCTGGAAGACGCCGAGCAGATGATCTGGTTCCAGGGCGACTACACCAAGGAGCTGATGGAGCAGACCGACTATCCAGGCTTCGACGTGGAGGCTGTCAATCAGACCTTCATGGAGTGGGAGCACCACAAGGCGCAAGACATTATGGGCTTCCGCGACCATGCCTATCGCTCGCTAATGACCGGCACGATGGCGCCGTTGCACCACACGCCCTGGCTGCAGGCGATGGACGATTCAATGGAGAGCTATCTCGAGGTGAAGGGCGTCGCGGCGGAGTAGGCTTTGGTTCCGAACGAGCAGTTGGCCTGCCTCAGCTGACCTCCCGTGCCGGGTCGGCTGCCAGCGCCAGGGAATCCGCGACGTGCTCAAGGTGCTCCTCGCTCAGGATGCTCGTCGCGACGCGGACGGCGCTCGTGTTTCCGGTCGAAAACTTCGCCCCGGCATGGACCGCGATGCCGTGTGCGGCCAGCGTCACCATCGCGTAAGGTTCCGAAGCAACCGGAATGAGGACGCTGAGACCGTGTCCGGCGTCGATCCCGACATTGCGTTTCGCCAGTTCGCCGGCCAGCCGCTCCCGGCGGCGGCGGTACACTTCCTTTGCCTGCTCCACCAGCGCGGCCGTGGCCGGGTCTTGCAGCAGCCAGGCAGTGGCCGCCTGCAGGATGCGGCTGGTCCATCCCGAGCTGAAGCTGCGATAGGACTGGATCTGTTCGACGATCGTCGCCGATCCGGACAGTACGGCGAGCCGCAGGTCCGGGCCATGGGTCTTGGAATAGGACAGGATATGGATGACGCGATCGGGAAAACGCCGGCCAAGCGAAATGCGCGGCGCCTCGGCAATATCGCCAACGCCGTCATCTTCGACAATCAGCACGTCGGTGCCGGCCAGCAGGTCGCCGATGGCCTCGAGCCGCGCCGATGACATGCAGGCGCCGGTCACCGAATGGACGCGCGGCTGGAACAGGAATGCGACAGGCCGCTGCCGCAGAGCGTTTGCGAGTGCCTCTGGCAAGGGGCCGTCACTGTCGCATTCCACCGGGATGATCGGCACATCGAGATCTTCGAGGATGTCGAGCAGGCGAAGCGCCGTGGGGTTCTCAATGGCCACCGGCGCCCCCGGCGGGACCAGCGCATGCAGCAGTGTGTAAATGGCGTTGTACCCGCCATTGGTGGCCAGGAACGCGCCGGGATCGTACGGCCATGACGGGCGCACCGCGGCTTCCAGCTCGGGTAGGATGCGCACCCGCTCGTAGCTGTTGAGCTTTTCGGCGCGCGCGCCATGCGCCAGTGCGATGTCGAGCGGCGGCAAGAGCCTCACATCGGGTTCCGCGATCGCCAGGTTCAGAACGTCCACGCCGTAATTACCGCCGCTCATGTGCCGCTCGGGCCGGGCGGCAAAGCGGTTGCCCATGATCCAGGTGCCGTTGCGTCCGCGGCCGCCGATGATCTTGTAGCGCCGAAGCTCGCTCCACGCCTGCGAGACCGTCGCCGGACTGACACCGAGCACATAGGCCAGATCGCGAACCGGCGGAAGCTTCGCGCCGACAGGCAGCGCGCCGCTTCTGATCAGCGCGCTGGTTTCGCGCGCGATGCCGCGCATCGTGCGGTCGCCGAGGCGTTCAGCAAACCATTCCGCATCGAAATTCATTGGCATCGGCAATCGTTGGGGGTGAATGTTCAGTAACATAATAACATTTGATCGGCCAAAAATAAACATTTACCAATCGCCGGTCAAACATAGCTTTGAAGATCATGCCAACGCCCGTCTCCATCACGATAGCCACCCGCGACTGGGATTATCTCACTCCCTTGATCCTGGGCGATGTCACCTCCAGCCGCCTGTCGGTGAATGTTGACCGCGTCGCCACGCTGATCCCGGATCTCGGCAGCGATCCGAACTACGATGCGGCGGAGGTCTCATTCAGCCGTTATGTGTCGGCCATGGCGTCGGGCGTCGATACGGTGGTTGGACTACCGTGTTTCATCATGCGCGGATTCCGCCACCGCTGCATCATCACCGTCCAATCAAGCCCGCTGGAACGGCTCTCCGACCTTGCCGGCAAACGCATCGGCGTGACCGGCTGGCGCGATTCCGGCAACACATGGACGCGAGCGGCACTTCGCCGGGAAGGTGTCGGCGTCGAGGACGCCTACTGGTTCGCCGGCAGGCTGACGTCAGAGCACCCGATCACCGACCGGCTCGATGGTTTCGGCAGGCCGGGCCGGATCGAAGCTGCGCCGGGCGACCGCCCGATGATGGAGCTGCTGGCGGAAGGCGCGCTGGACGCCGTTTTCACACCCTTCATGCCGGCCGGCTTTTTCGGCCCGGCTTCCGGCTTCCGGCAAGTGCTGCGCGATTTTCGCGCGGCTGAACGCGCCTATTTCGCCGACGTCGGTTATGTGCCCGGCATGCATCTGGTCGCCGTCAAGTCCGCCGTGGCCAGGGAACACCCCTGGCTGCCGCAGGAACTCGCCAGGCTGATCGATGAAAGCCAGCGCGTCTGGACCGGCAAGCGCCGCAAATATGCCGACACCTCGCCCTGGATCCTCGAGGAGCTGCTCCATGCGGGACGCGACCTGCCTGCTTCATGGAACGCCAGCGGCCTGCCCGCCAATCGACGCATGATCGAGGATTTCGTCACGGAGCTACATACCCAAGGCATTCTGGCGGAACGGATTTCCGCCGAAGCCTTGTTTCCTTTTGAGGCCAGGTCGCGGGCCACCGCAGCCTGACAACGCGCAACCAAGGACAGGAGAATGCCATGAGGACAATCAGCTTCATATTCGCCTCGCTCGTCACCATGCTGGCGCAGGCCAGCTTTGCCCAGGACGCCCAGAAACAATCGGTGAACGAGGACTTGCGAGGCCGGCTACCGGAAGAGATCAGGACCGCAGGAAAGATCACCGCTGTCAACAACGGCTCGTTCCCGCCCTATGAGATCGTCACCGGCACCGAACTATCGGGAGCGACCAAGGATATTTCGGACGCCATCGGCCAGCTGCTCGGCGTTGAGGTCGATCACGCCTCGGTTGCTGGCCTGCCAGCTTTGCTGAGCGGCATCAATGCCGGCCGTTATCAGTTCGCGATGGGACCTGTCGGCGACTATCCCGACCGCCAGAAATCCAACGACTTCATCGATTGGGTGCGCGAATACGTCGTCTTCGCCGTCGAGAAGGGCAATCCGCAAGGCATCACGTCGCTCGACACCGCTTGCGGCAAGCGCATCGCCGTCATGTCGGGCGGGTCGGCTGAAAAGGTCATCAAGCAGCAAGCGCAGAAATGCACCGAGGGCGGCAAGCCGGCTGTCGAGGTGCAGTCCTTCACCGATCAGCCGAGTTCGATTCTGGCCGTCCGGTCGAAGCGCTCCGACGCATTCTTCTCCTCGCAAGCGCCGCTGACCTATTTCGTCGAGCAGGCGAAGGGCCAGCTGGAACTCTCCGGTGTCGGCCAAGCCAACGGCTTCAAGGACATCTATCAAGGCGCCGTCGTCAAGAAGGGCTCGCCGCTGGGCGGCGTGCTGCTCGACGCGTTCAAGATCCTGATGAAGAACGGCACCTATGCCGCGGTCATGAAGAAGTGGGGTTTGGAGAAAAACATGATCGAGATGCCCGGCATCAATCAGGGCCAGTAGAGGCCAGCGCCAATAGAGGAAAGCCCAAGTTGAGGATGCTATGACCGACGCGACCGCTGCTTACGCGGCCGGGGTGCCGCAACGTCCCGACGACGCGCTCCGCGACGTCAAACGAGCCCACCGGCCGTTTCCGCTTGTCCGGCTGGCGCTCTGGGCATTCACCGTCGCGGTAGCGGCCGGCTTCGCCTATATCGTTGCGGTCAATCCGAATTTCGGTTGGCCGGTGGTCGCCCAGTATTTCTTCGATCCCACGGTCATGCAGGGGCTTTCGGTGACGCTCGGCCTGACGGTCGTGGCGATGATCCTCGGCATCGTGCTCGGCCTGCTGCTCGCCATCGCGCGCATGTCGAAGGACAGGCTGGCATCCTTTCTCTCCGGACTGTTCATCTGGTTCTTCCGGGGAACACCGCTGCTGGTGCAGCTCATCTTGTGGTACAACCTTTCGACGCTCTTTCCGCGCATTTCCGTCGGTTTCGCGAGTTGGAACACCAACGACCTGATCACGCCTTTGACGGCCGCTATCCTTGGTCTGGCGCTGAACGAGGCCGCCTATATGGCTGAGATCATCCGCGGCGGACTGCTCTCGGTGGACAAGGGACAGGCCGAAACGGCTGAAGCCTTCGGCATGACTCGCGCCAGGGCTTTACGGCGCATCATCATCCCACAGGCGATGCGGTCGATCGTGCCGCCGACCGGCAATCAGCTGATCAGCATGATCAAGGCGACGTCGCTCGTCAGCGTCATCGCCATGGCCGACCTGCTCTATTCGGTGCAATCGATCTACAACCGCACCTTCGAAATCATTCCGCTGCTGATGGTTGCGGTGCTGTGGTACCTGCTGATCACCTCGGTTCTCAACGTCGCGCAGGGCGCGATCGAGCGCCACTACAGCCGCGGCGACCGCGGCGCCCGCGAGAAGACAGCGACCGCCACCCTGGAGGCCGCCAATGAGCGCGCATGACACGCCCCTGGTTCGGGCTCGCAACGTTCACAAGGCGTTCGGCCCGCTCGAGGTGCTGAAGGGCATCGATCTGGACGTCGCGCCTGGCGAGGTGGTGGTAATTCTCGGGCCGTCCGGCTCCGGCAAATCAACGTTCCTGCGATGCATCAATCATCTGGAGGCGATCGACCGGGGGTCGATCGAGGTGGACGGCGAGCAGATCGGCTACCGGCTGCACAACGGCCACCTCGACAAGCTCTCCGACCGGGCGATCGCCGCGCAGCGGCGCAAGATCGGCATGGTGTTCCAGCAGTTCAACCTCTATCCGCACATGACGACCCTGCAGAACGTCATCGAGGCTCCGGTCGGCGTCCACCGGCAGAGCCGCAAGGAGGCGGTCGGCTACGGCCGCGAACTGCTGACCCGTGTCGGTCTCGCCGACAAGATCGATGCCTATCCGCGCCAGCTTTCAGGCGGCCAGCAACAGCGCGTCGCCATTGCCCGTGCGCTCGCCATCCGCCCGAAATTGATGCTCTTCGACGAGCCGACATCGGCGCTCGATCCAGAGCTGGTCGGCGAGGTGCTCGCCACCATGCGCGATCTCGCCAAGCAGGGCTTGACCATGATCGTGGTCACGCATGAGATCGGCTTTGCCCGCGAGGCGGCGGATCGGGTGGTGTTCATGGACGACGGCAATGTGATCGAGGCCGGGCCTCCGGACGAGGTTCTCGCCAAACCCAAGCACCCGCGCACGCGGGCTTTCTTGAGCCGTTTCATCTAAAGCAAAGCCGGCGCGATTACCTGCTCGGCCGGCAAAGGACCTCCCATGCCAAAGACCTCCAACCAGTTCGCCAACATTTCCGATTTCAACGACAAGGCCGCCGAGCTTGCGGCGGCTCGTCAGCACCTGCACGCATATCCCGAACTTTCCTTCCAGGAGCACGAAACGGCTGCTTTCGTGGCTGAACGGCTCGAAAGCTGGGGCTACGAGGTGACGCGCAATGTCGGCGGGCTCGGGGTCGTCGGCCGCTTGCGCCAAGGTGCCGGCCGCAGCATCGCCATCCGCGCCGACATGGATGCCTTGCCGATCACCGAAGCGACCAATCTCCCCTACGCCAGCCAAGCCAGCGGCAAGATGCACGCCTGCGGCCATGACGGCCACACCACGATGCTGTTGGGCGCCGCCGAATACCTGGCGCGCACACGGCATTTCAACGGTACGGTGAACCTCATCTTCCAGCCGGCCGAGGAAGCCGGCAAGGGAAGCGGGGCGCAGGCGATGATCGCCGACGGCCTGTTCGAGCGCTTTCCCTGCGATGCGATATTCGGGCTGCACAACCATCCGGGCGCGCCGGCAGGTTCGTTCCTGATGCGCGCCGGGCCGCTGATGGCGGCGAGCGATACGGTCACCATCAAGATCACCGGGCGGGGCGGCCACGCCTCGCGTCCGCACCTGACGGTCGACCCGATCGTCGCTGCCGCCAACATCATCATGACCCTGCAGACGGTGGTGTCGCGCAACGTCAACCCGATCGAGACGGCGGTCGTTACCGTCGGCACCATTCACGGCGGCACGGCCTCCAATGTCATCCCGGAACATGCCGAGATCACGCTGAGCGTCCGGTCGTTCTCGGCCGAGATTCGCGACAGGCTCGAGCAGCGCATTTGCAGCATCGTGGCACTTGTGGCGCAAGCGCATGGCGCAACCGCCGAGATCGACTACGAGCGCGGCTACCCGGTGGTGATCAATTCCGAGGGCGAGACGTCCTTCGCGACAGACGTCGCTGTCGAACTCGTTGGTCAGGACAAGGTATCCGTCTGCCCGTTGATCCCCGGCAGTGAGGACTTTTCCTATTTCCTCGAGCACAAACCCGGTTGCTTCCTCCGCCTCGGCAACGGCGAGGATTCAGCCATCCTGCACAGCTCGAAATACGATTTCAACGACGGCAATTTGACCGTCGGCGCAGCGCTCTGGGCTCGATTGACCGAGAGATTCTTGGCCGCTTGATCCATCCCTGCGGCTTGGATTGTCGAACGGCCGGCCGAGCAGAATTGGCCGACCGGCCGTGCGACGATCCTCAACGAACTCTCACCGCATTCCGCCTCTTCGAATAGGATAAGAGTTTCGCTCTCAGACGAACAAAAAGTCACTCGTTGTCAGCGTGTTCGTAAAGTTTGCGAGAGTAACTTGATCGACTCCTGCGGTAATGATGGTGCTGGTTCCACTTTGCGCAATGGTGAGATCATCGAACGATTGCACGCCCTCCACGCCACTAAACACGATAGTGTCGCCTTGGGTCTGGCTGAAATCGTAGATGGTGTTTTGGGTTCCGACCGTCATGGAACCATCGTCCTTGAATATGAATTGGTCTCTGCCGCCCTGAGCGAACTCGCTCAGTTGCCCGTCACCCCACATGTCATTGATGACTGTGCAACCGGGTGCCGCGCTCCCAGCGTACAGGGTATCGTTTCCGCCCTTGGCCGAACCGGACATTTGTAAAGCGTCGCCGCACAGGAAGTTACGGAGCTGGCCGCTTTCGCTGTTCTGGCCCCCGGTAAGAATGTCGTTGCCGCCCTGGGCGGAACCGGACATAGCGCGCGCGTCGCCGTATAACTCGTTTAGAACATCAGGAAAGGCGCTTTTGTCCCCGCCGGTCAGGGTGTCATTGCCGCCCACAGCGCTGCCGAGCGTCGTGACAGCGTCGCCATACCCCAAATTATGGGTGCCTTGCAGCACGGCCACGTCATCGCCCCCAAGCGCATGGTCGGACATACTGCCGCCCGCGTCGCCGTAGAAAGTTATCTCCGAGCCACCCGCGCTCGTGACGTTGTCGTTGCCGCCCGCGGCAAAACCGGAAAGATCGCCGCCCGCATCGCCATAAAGAGTTTTGCTCCCGATCTCCCCACCCGTGTCTGTGTAATGGTCGTCGCCGCCCTGAGCATGGTCAGACATGTTGCCGCCGGCGTCGCCGAAGAAAGTGTTGGTGGAAAAGAAGCTACCCGTGAAGGTATCGTTGCCACCCTTGCTGTAGTCCGACATATCGCCGCCGGCATCGCCGTAGAAAGTGTTGAAGGAGTCGGTCCTGGTCGTGAAACTGTCGTCGCCGCCCTGCGCATTGCCTGACAAGTTGCTGCCGGCGTCACCGAAGAAAATGTTGTTGGCCTCTTTGGAGCCCTGGAAGGTGTCGTTGCCCCCCTTGCTGTGATCCGACATTTCGCCGCCCGCATCACCGTAGAAGGTGTGGTCAGCTCCTTGTACAGTGCTGGTCACGAAAGTGTCGTCACCGCCCTGGGCATAGCCGAACATGTTGCCGCCGGCGTCACCGTAGAAAGTGTTGTCTACCCGTCTACCCACTTCACTGCTGAAGGTATCGTTGCCGCCCTTGCTGTGGTCAGACATGTCGCCGCCGGCGTCGCCGTAAAAAGTGTTGAAGGAGTCGCCCTCGGCCCTAAAACTGTCGTCGCCGCCCTGGGCGTGACCGAACATGTTGCCGCCGGCGTCACCGTAGAAAATGTAGGTGCCTAGCGAGGCGCCCGTGAAAGTGTCGTTGCCGCCCTTGCTGTGGTCCGACATATCGTCGCCAGCATCACCGTAGGCAGTAGTGGTTGTGGAGATTGGCAGCGCCGTGAAGGTGTCGTTGCCGCCCTTAGAAAAATCGAACATGCTGCCGCCAGCGTCGCCGATTAAGATAGCTGTAGCCAGGTCGCTAGTGAGGATGTCATCGGTACCCCATTGACGATCCACCAGATCGCCGGAAGTAAAAGGAACGCGTTTAGACATTGTACCCTCCTGCTGAGCCTACCCCACCCATCACAGCCCTATGCTGTTAGGCAAGAGCGAGCAATAATCACAAAGGGCTATGTCTCTGGGCATAAGGGGGTCGGTAGCTCATCACCGCCGCGCCCTTGGCGACAGCCAGCTGATTGAGTTTTGATTTTGGCTAGCCCAGCCTCGCTCTTGCCTTCGCCGTCCAGGCGTTGAACAGCCGGTCGGCGACGATGCCGATGAAGGCAATGGCCAGGCCGGCGACGATGCCGCGGCCGGAATCGGCCTTGGACAGCGCGATGAACACCTCCTGGCCGAGATCGCGGGTGCCGACCATGGCGCAGATGATGATCATCGCCAGCGCCATCAGGATGGTCTGGTTGACGCCCAGCATGATCTCCGGCAACGCCAGCGGCAGTTGCACGCGAAAGAACGTCTGGCGCTTGGTGCAGCCGGACACTTTCGCCGCCTCGATCAGCGCCGGCGGCACCTGCCTGATGCCGTGATTGGTGTAGCGGATGGCCGGGACCACGGCAAAGGCGACGGTGGCGATCATCGCGGTGACGTCGCCGACCCGAAACAGCATCACCACAGGGATGATGAAGCAGAACGACGGCAGCACCTGCAGCGTGTCGATGACCGGCGTGACGATCTTTTCGAAGCGGTCGCTGCGCGATGCCATCAGCCCGATCGGGATGCCGATCAGGCAAGCGATGAAGGCCGAGATGCCGCAGAGATAGACCGTCGCCATGGTCTTTTCCCACAGGCCGGTGACGGCGCAGAACCCGGTCAATGCCGCGACCAGGGCGGCCAGGCGCAGGCCGCCGAGCTGGTATCCGGCAAGGCCGAGCAGGAACACCGCGCCCAGCCACGGAAAGCCCTCGCAGAAGGCGCGCACCGGGTTCAGTACATTGAGGATAAGCGCCACGCGGAAGGCTTCGATCGTGTCGAAGAAGTTGATGGTGATCCAGTTCACCGCCGCCTTCCACACAGGCGCGGTGGTGAAGGTGATCACCTTCGGCACTGCCGCGAAGGCCGGCACGAACAGGCCAAGCAGCGTCGTGGCCGCAACGATGACGATGGCCAGTGTCAGATTGGGATAGCGACGCCAGAAGCTCGGGCTCACGTCCTGATAGACATGGCCTTTGGCGTGATTGTGGGCGATCGCCTGGCTCAGCCGGTCGAGCGCAATGGCCAGCGCGACGATGGCGAGGCCGGCCTCCATCGCCTCGCCGACCTTGAGCGCGCGTAGCGCCAGCAGCACGTCGTAGCCGAGGCCGCCGGCACCGATCATCGACGCGATGATCACCATGTTGAGCGCCAGCATGATCACCTGGTTGACGCCGACCATCAGCGTCGGCCGCGCCGACGGCAACAGCACGCGCCACAGTTTCTGCCGCGCCGTGCAGCCGGCCATCTCGCTGAAATCGTCGATCTCCGACGGCACCCGCGACAATCCCAGCATCGTCGCCCGCACCATTGGCGGCGTCGCGAAAATTGCCGTCGCGATCATCGCCGAAACCGGGCTGTTGCCGAACAGGAGCAGCATCGGGATGAGATAGGCGAAGGTTGGGATCGTCTGCATCAAATCGAGGGCAGGGGAGATCAATAACCTCTCGGCCCAAGGCTTGCGCCATGCCCAGATGCCGGCGAACAGGCCGGTGACGATGCAGAACGGCACGGCGATCGAGATCAAGCCCAGCGTCAGCATGGCGCTGGTCCACTGCCCGAACAGCGCGATGTAGACAAAGCAGCCGCCGACCAGCGCACCCAGCTTCCAGCCGCCGGCGGCGCGCCCGGCAAGGTAGGCGGCAGCGCAGACGCCGATCCAGGATAAGCGCGGCAAGACGATCATATCCGCGCCATGGCCGATCTTGAAATTCTTGGCCAGAAGATTGAGCGCGAAATCGAGCGGCACGCCAAGCACCGCAGTGATCGAGCGCGTCAGCCAAGAGAAGTTCGATTTCACCCAGGTCATCAGCGCACTGACCCAGTCGGCGACGGGAACGACCGCATCGGCCGGGTAATTGACCGCCCACGGCAGGCTTTCCTGCAGCAGGAACACGACAAGCACGGCGGCAAGCGCGCAGCCCCAGATCGCCAGCCAGGTCTGAACCTGCCGGGGCCTCGCTGCGCTGGCGCTTGCCGTGACCGTCATGCGCCGGCTCCCGGGCGCTCTATGCCGGCAAGAAGATCGATCACCGCTTGCGGCGTGACCTCGCCGATCGGCTTGCCGGTGCCGTTGACCACCGCGAATGGCTTGCCGGCCGAAACGATGCTTGCCGAGAAACTGGCGATCTTGGCATCCGGCGCGACCGTGCCGCCATGCTCAGCGCCGTCGCAGGCGCGCATCAGGCTTTTGGCCGAGATCACCTTGGCGCGGTCGACGTCGCGGGTGAATTCGGCGACATAGTCGGTCGCCGGGTTAACCACCAGCTCTTCCGGCGTGCCGATCTGGATGACCTCGCCGTCCTTCATGATGGCGATACGATCGGCCAGCCGGATGGCCTCGTCGAAATCATGGGTGATGAAAACGATGGTCTTGTGCAGCATGGTCTGCAGCCGCATCAGCTCGTCCTGCATCTCGCGGCGGATCAGCGGATCGAGCGCCGAGAACGGCTCGTCGAGGAACCAGATTTCCGGCTTGGTGGCGAGGCTGCGGGCGATGCCGACACGCTGCTGCTGGCCGCCGGAAAGCTCGCGCGGATAGAAATGCTCGCGGCCGCGCAGGCCGACCAGTTCGATGACTTCGCGGGCCCGCTTCTCGCGCGTCGGCCGGTCCTGCCCCTGGATGCCCAAGGGAAAGGCAATGTTCTCCAGCACGTTCAGATGCGGCAGCAAGGCAAAATTCTGGAACACCATGCCCATGCGATGGCGTCGCAGCTCGATCAGCGCGGCATCCGAAATCTTGAGCAGATCCTTGCCCTCGAATTCGACCTTGCCATGGGTCGGCTCGATCAGCCGCGACATGCAGCGCACCAGCGTCGACTTGCCTGACCCCGAAAGTCCCATGATGATGAAGATCTCGCCTTGGCGGATTTCGAGATCGACGGCGCGCACCGCACCAACCAGCCCGGCCGCAGCGATGTCCGCCATGCTGGCTTTGCCGTCGCGCTGGCGAATGAAATTGGCCGCGTCCGCGCCGAACAGCTTCCAGACGTTGCGGCAGGCAAGCTTTATCGGGCGGGCATCCTTGCCCGCTGCTTTCGCCGCCTGTTCAATCGTATCGCTCATGCAATCGTCCTCTGGAATAAGGGATCGAGACCCGGCCATGAATGGCCGGGTCGTCGCATTTCCAGTCAGACGGTCACTCAGCCCAGGCTTTCCAGTCGGCTTCGTGGGCGGCGATCCAGGCGGCGGCGACGTCTTCCGGCGTCTTGCCTTCGAGATCGATCTCGCCGCTCATCTTGTTGAGCTCGTCGGTATCGACGGTGTAGTTCTTCGCGACCTTGTAGGCGACCGGCCATTTGTCCTTCATGCCGGCCCAGGAATATTTCCAGATCTCGCCATGCGGTTTGCCGCAGTCATATTTCGCATCGGGGTTCACACCCCATTTCGGGTCGTTGTAGCATTCTGTCGTATAATCGGGGAATTCGACCCATTCGCCCTTGTATTTGGCCGGCGCCCAATGCGGCGAATAGATCCACAGCATGATCGGCGCCTTGCGCTGATAGGCCGATTCCAGCTCGGCGAACATCGCCGCATCGGTGCCGGCATGGATGACGGTGAAGGGCAGTTTCAGCGCCTCGACGCGTTCGTCGTCAAAACCTTCCCATGTCACGGGGCCGCCGAGATAGCGCCCCTTCGGCGCGGTTTCGGCGGTGGAGAAGGCCTCGGCACATTTCGGGTCTTTCAGCGCTTCCCAGTTAGGCAGGCCGGGGCATTTCTCCTTCATATACTCGGGAAACCACCATTCTTCCTTGGCCTTGGGCCCGAGCTTGCCGAGGCGTTCGGTCTGCCCGGTTGCATCCGAGGCCTTCATAGCCTCGCCGGCCGTCGTGTCCCAAAACTCCATGCCCACATCGATGTCGCCATTGGTGAGACCGGTGGTCAGGCTGGAGAGATAGTCGGCGGTCGGATATTCGACGGTGTAGCCGAGCTTTTCGAGAATGCCGCCGAGGATCTTGGCGTTCAGATTGACGCTGGTCCAGTCGAACAGCGCGATCTTGATCGGGTCGTTGGATTCCGGCGCCGCCGCCTGGGCCGGAGGGGTCAGCGCGCTTGCCGCGGTAAGTATCAAGGCTCCCATTGAGAAATTCGAAATCATGTTCCGAAGTGACATGCTTGTTCTCCTGTCAAGCTCTAGTGAAGTTATCGTTCGTTCCCTTCTTGCGTCTTTTTTGATTGTGTTGGAAAAGCTGGTCGTTGCGCAAGACCGTCGGCGCCACAATGCTGCCGAAGCGGATGCCGGCGCAAAACGGGGTGGTGCCAAAATTGGTGAAGATGTGGCGCGGGACCGGCCGCGTCATGATTGCCGAAGGATTGCTGCCAAAGCAGTGATCCACGGATCGATCGCCGGTCTTGAGATGCAAACCATCAGAGTCCCATGATCTCAGCTGTCGGCTCGGCAACTCGCCAGAGCCACTTTCATGGGATGAAATTATATATACCAACGTTCATGTCGCGCAACGAATAACGCCGGTGCCAATTTCACGGCCCGTCGTTTTTACATGGACCATAAATCGGTTCGAAAAAAGCCAAGGTTGCCGGTCATCCCGTACACGGGCCACGAGGACAGGACATCGATACAATGCAGCAGACCAAAGCGCCTTACTTCAGCCAATGGGAAACACCGGAGATGACGCTGCCGGTGATTGCCGAGGGACCTTCGGCGCTGGTGCGCGATCCGCTGTGGCGGCATTCGGGCGCCGAGACGATCGAGGAATACGTACGCTGGGCAGCGCACGTGTGCGGCATGGCCTGCCTGAAGATGATCCTTGCTGCACGCGATGAAATCCATCCGACACTCGAACTTGCCCGCGCCTGCGCCGCCTATGGCGGCTATGTCGTCAACGAGATCGACGCCTCGATCAAGGGGTTGATCTATGCGCCTTTCGTCAAGTTCGTGGCTGAACGTTTCGGGCTAAGTGCGGAGACAATGACGAACGTCGATACGGCCGCCATTCCCGAACTTCTTTCGAAGCGGCAGTTTTTCATCGCTTCGGTGCATCACGCAATCCGCTGGCCGGAGCGCGAGCCGCCATCGAAGGGCGGTCATCTGGTGCTGGTGACGGCAGCCTCTCCAGAGACGGCCCGCTTCCACAATCCCTCCGGCCACGACCAGGCGAGCCAGGCCGACGTGACGCTGCCACTTGCCGTCTTCGATCGTTTCTTTGCCAACCGCGGTATTGCCGTCGGCTTCTGACCCTTTCAACACCAGATCGTCTCCGAGGCTTTCATGACCCCTTCCTTGAACAGACTGCGTATTGCCGTGCTCTTTGGCGGACGTTCCGCCGAGCATGACGTTTCGGTGCTTTCAGCAACCAATGTCATGCGTGCGCTGCTGCCCGCCAAATACGATGCCGTCCCAGTCTTCGTCACGCGGGAAGGGCAATGGCTGCTGAGCAGCTTCGAGGATGGTACGCTGGCGAAACCTACGGTCGGCACGGAAGTTTGCCTGGTTCCGGGTGGGCGCGGACGGATGATGGCGATCCCGGCCGATGGCGCGCCCTATGATCTGCCAAAGATCGACATCCTGTTTCCTGTCCTGCACGGCCCCCATGGTGAAGACGGCTCGGTACAGGGAGTGGTCGACGTCGCTCGGGTGCCGCTCGCCGGCTGCGGCATCCTGGGTTCAGCAACCGCACTGGACAAAGATATCGCCAAACGGCTCCTGAAAGCGGCGGGGCTGCCAATCGCGCGCTCAGTGACGATTCATGAAGGTGCGGCGCCCGCCCTCGCCACACTGGAAGGCGAGCTCGGCCTGCCGTTCTTCATCAAACCGGCGCGTCAGGGTTCGTCTGTCGGCATCAGAAAGGTCAATGCCAGCCAGGAATTCGACGGAGCGCTTGCTGAAGCCTTCCGGCACGATTGCAAGCTGTTGGCAGAGGAATTCGTTCGTGGGCGCGAGATCGAACATAGCGTGCTGGAGGACCCGGCGGGCAACCTGTTCGTCTCGCGGCCAGGCGAGATCGTGCCGGCGGAAAGCCACGGCTTCTACAGCTACGATGCCAAATATATCGACGAGAATGGCGCGGCGCTAAAAGTGCCGGCCGAGCTGCCGCCGGAGATTGAGGCAGGCATGCGGGACGTGGCCGCAAGGGCTTTCAGAGCCCTCGGCTGTGACGGGATGGCGCGCGTCGACTTTTTCCTGACACCGGACATGCAATTCTTGGTCAATGAAATCAACACCATCCCCGGCTTCACCGATATCAGCATGTATTCCAAGGCAATGGCGGCAAGCGGCGTCAGCTATTCCGAAATCATCGACCGGCTCGTGGAGCATGGATTGGCACGGGCCGGCCGACCAGCCTGAATGCAGCGAAGGGGCTTTCAGTTTCCAGCCGATGGCACGTTGGCCTGCGTCGTTTCTCACGACATAATCAGGCCGCCATCGACATTGATGGTCTGCCCCGTGATGTACGCGGCATCGTCGCTGGCAAGAAAACTGACCAGGCCAGAGACGTCCTCGCCGCTGCCGGCGCGGCCCATCGGGATGTTCTTCACCCATTCGGCCATCAGTTCGCCGGGCTTGTAATCGCCCATCAGCTTGCCCCACGCGGCGTCGTTGTAAGCCCACATGTCGGTGTCGATGATGCCGGGGCAGATCGCGTTGACGGTGATCTTCTCCTTCGCCACTTCCTTGGCGAGGCTCTGGGTGATGCCGACGACACCGAATTTCGAGGCCGCGTAATGCGGCGTGTAGATAAAGCCTTGCCGTGCCTGACCGGATGCCGTGTTGATCAGCCGGCCGCCATCGCCATGCTTGCGGATGCGCGCGATCGCCTCCTGGCAGCACAGGAACACGCCCTTGGTGTTGACCGCCATCACCTTGTCCCATTCGGCCTCGGTCATCGCCTCGATCCTGGCGATGGTGATGACACCGGCATTCTGCACGGAGATGTCGACGCGGCCGAACTCTTGCTCGGCTAGGTCATAGAGGGCAACGACTTCGTCTTTCCTGGTCACGTCCATGCGCAGCGATGCGACCTTGGCGCCCGCAGCCTTGAGATCGGCGGCGACCTCCTCGACCCGCGCGTCGATGGCGCTGACGACCACGGCAGCACCCTCGGCCGCGAAGCGCCTGGCCATTGCCGCGCCGATACCGCCGCTGGCACCGGTGATGACCGCCGTCTTCCCCTGGAATCGCTTCTGCATTTTCTCTCCTACCAGCAGACGAAGCCGCCATCGACGATCAGGTCGATGCCGGTGACGAAACTCGAGGCGCGGCTGGCCAGGAACACGGTCGGGCCGACCATTTCTTCCGGCGCCGCCATGCGGCCCATCGGCGTGTCGCGCTCAAAGACCCTGACCTGGTCGGCAACCTCCGGCCGCTTGTTCATCGGCGTCAGCGTGTAGCCGGGGCTGACCACATTGACGCGCAGGCCGCGATCGGCCCATTCCATGGCGAGGCTCTTCGACATGTGGATGACGGCGGCCTTCGACGAATTGTAATGCGCCTGGGTCAGGCCGCGGTTGACGATCGAGCCCGACATCGAGGCGATGTTGATGATCGAGCCTTTGCGTCGCGCCAGCATGGCGCGTGCCTCGGCCTGGCAGGACAGGAACACGCCGCTGACATTGACGTCATAGAGCTTCTGCCATTTCTCCAGCGACAGCGTCTCGGCCGGTTCGGCGGCGGCAACGCCGGCATTGTTGACGGCGACGGTCAGCGCGCCGAGTTCTGCCTCCGTGCGCTCGATCGCCGCCGCGAGATCGGCCTCTGAAGTCACCGTGCCGGTCAGCACCAGCGCCTTGCGGCCGAGTGCAGTGATCCGGTGCGCGGTCTCATCCAACCCGCCTTTGGAGGCATGGCCGAAACAGGCGATATCGGCGCCGGCCTCGGCCAGGCCGATGGCGATCGCTTGCCCGATGCCGCTGCCGGCGCCTGTCACCAGTGCGACGTCGCCTTGAAGATCGAATAGTTTCATCGTCGGTCCCTCTGCTCCAACCGCCGTCCTCCTGAAGGGAAGGGGCGCCAACTCTGTTGCTGGCGCCCCGCGCGGTCCGGTGCTTGGGAGGATACCACCTGCTGCGCTTTGTTTCGATCGCCGTCCTAGCTTGTGGCGAGTTCCATCACGGCGACATTGCTCGCTTCGTTGCGATCGAGAATGCCGCGTTGGCGGCCGCGGCTCAGCACCAGCACGCGATGCGACAGGCCGAGCACTTCCTCGAGGTCGGAGCTCACCACCACCACCGCCATGCCGGAGCGCGCGAGATCGGCGATCACGTCGTAGATCGCGGCGCGGGCGCCGACATCGATGCCGCGCGTCGGCTCGTCCAAGATGAACACCTTGGGCGGGCGCGACACCCATTTGGCGATGATCACCTTCTGCTGGTTGCCGCCAGACAGCTTGCTGACCGCCTGGTTCGGCCGGCCCTTGACGCCGAGCCGGCGAATACCGGCCTCGGCGAATTTCTGCACTGCCTTCGGAAACACCCAGCCATTCGGCGCGACATGGTCGAAATTGCCGATCGCCAGATTCTCGCCGATCGTCTGGTCGAGCACCACGCCTTGTGCCTTGCGGTCTTCCGGCACCAGAACGACGCCGGCCTTGATCGCCGCCGCCGGGCCGTTGAGATGCACTGGTTTGCCGGCGACGCGCACCGAGCCGGATGAGATCGGATCGGCACCGGCGATCGCCCGCACCAGCTCCGTGCGGCCGGCGCCGATCAGCCCGGCAATGCCGAGGATTTCGCCAGCCCGCACCGAAAAGTTGACATTTTGGAAGCTGCGTTCCGGCGAGGACAGGTTCTCGATCTCGAGCAGCGTGTCGTTGCCGGGCGCCGACAAAGTCGGGAACATCCGCTCGACGCTGCGGCCGACCATCTGCTCGACCACTGTGCGCACCGGAATGTCGGCGCGCTCATGCCGCGCGACGATGCGGCCGTCGCGCATCACCACCACGCGGTCGGCGATTTGGGCGATCTCGTCCAGCCGGTGGCTGATATAGATGAAGGACATGCCTTCGGCCTTGAGCTTGCGGATCTGCTGGAACAGGAGCTCCGTTTCTTCGCCACCAAGTGCGGCCGTCGGTTCGTCGAAGATCAGCAGCTCGGCATTGAGCGTCAGCGCCTTGGCGATCTCGACCTGCTGCTGGGCGGCGATCCTCAGTGTGCGCACCTTGCGCTCGGGCGAAACATCGAGGCCGAGGCGCTTCAGCTGGGCCGATGCCCGCGCATTCATAGCCGCGCGGTCGATGCGGCCGCCGCGCATCGGCAGGCGGCCGACATAGACGTTTTCGGCGACCGACAGATCGGGCAAGAGCTTCAGCTCCTGGTGGATCATGCCGATGCCGGCGTCGATCGCCGCGGCGGGATTGGCGGGGGAATAAGGGTTCCCCCGCCAGGTGATGGTGCCGGCATCGGGCTTGGTTGACCCGGCGATGATGTTCGAGACGGTCGACTTGCCGGCGCCGTTTTCGCCAAGCAGCGCCACGACCTCGCCCGGCCGCACCTCGAAGCTCGCATCGGCCAGGACCTGCACCGGTCCGTAGCTCTTGCAGAGGCCGCTGACGACTAGCCCCAGATTGGGGCTGTGCGTATGGCGAGGATCCGTGGACATCGTTGCGCTCGTCGACTGCCGGACTGGTCTAAATCAAGGATGCTTGGCGATGAACTGCTCGACATTGTCCTTGGTGGTCAACGTCGCATCCTGCAGCTGTTCGGCCGGAATGGTCTCGCCGGCCACCAGCTTGATCGCCGCATCGACGGCAAGCCGGCCCATGCCTTGCGTCTGCTGCGTCGCCGTTACGTCGAAGACACCGTCCTTCAGCGCCTTGAGCGCCGCCACGTCGCCGTCAAAGCCGGCAACCCAGACCTTATGGCCGGGATTGGCGACCTTGACCGCCTGCGCCGCACCGAGCGCCAGTGCGTCGGCCTGGCCGATGACGATCGATACGTCGGGATGCGACTGCAACAAATCCTGCGTCAGCTTGAAGCCTTCGTCCTGGTGCCAGCCTTCGCTCCACAGTTCGCCGACGACCTTGATGTCGGGATAGGCGGTCAGCGCTTCGCCGCAGCCCTTCGAGCGATCGACCTCGGGCGTCGTACCCTTCTGGCCGTGGATGATGATCAGCTCGCCCTTGCCGCCGGCCTGCTTGGCGATGTAGTCGCAAACCGCCTTGGCAGACGCCACACTGTTGGTGGCGATGAAGGTGTCGCCGGGCGCGCCGTCGGCGTTGCGGTCGACATTGATGACCGGGATGCCGGCAGCCTTGGCCGTCTTGGTCGGCACGGTGGCGGCAGTGGCGCCGGCCGGGATGTAGATCAGCGCGTCGATGTTCTGCGTGATCAGATCCTGCACCTGGCTGACCTGCGTCGCCGAATCGCCCTTGGCGTCGACGGTGACGACCTCGATGCCCTTTTCCTTGCCGTAGGCTTCGACGGACTGCTTGATCTGGTTGAAGAAGTCGGCCTGCAAATTGGCGACGGCGAGGCCGAGCTTCTTGGCTTCCTTGGCCGAGGCCATGTCGGACAGGCCGAGCAGCGGGATGACGGCTGCGGCGGCAAGCAGCAATGAACGTTTGGTCAGCATGTTATTCCTCCGTTGATGTTCAATCTGTCCTGCCCGCGCATCGCGGCGCCCGAACAACTCCCAGTTTCGGATCACCGATCCGTTTTCGCCCGGATGTCCCAGGCGAATTTCATTGCGCCCCAGTTTTCATCGCGCCCAATTCTTCATTGAGCTCTGCGCCGCCAGGTGTCGGTGGCCACCGCCAGCGCGATCACCACGCCGATAACCACTTGCTGGATGAAGGGCGAGACACCGAGCAGGTTCAACCCATTGCGCAGCACGCCGATGATGAGGACGCCGATGGCGGTGCCGCCGATCGAGCCGACGCCGCCCGACAGGCTGGCGCCGCCGATCACCACCGCCGCGATGGTGTCGAGTTCGTAGCCGAGGCCGGAGCTCGGCTGGACGGAATCGAGCCGGGCGGCAAGCACGATGCCGGCGAGACCGGCCAGCACGCCGCAGATCGCGTAGACCCAGTTGGTCAGCGACTTGACCGGTATGCCGGACAGCCGGGCGACTTCGGCGCTGCCGCCGATTGCGTAGAGGCTACGGCCGGTGGCGCGATAATTCAGGAAGATCGCGAAAATGACGGCAAGCACGATCATCAGCCCGACGGTGACCGACAGGAAGCCGAAATGGCGGATGATCGACAGGCTGGTGAACCAGTCGGGAAAGCCGACGATCTGTGAGCCGTCGGTGATCATATTGGCGAGACCGCGCGCTACCGACATCATGGCCAACGTGGCGATGAAGGGCGGCAGCTTGGTGACCGTCACCAGCAGGCCCGAAACCAGCCCGCAAAGACCGGCGACGACGAGGGCTGCGGCGATGCCCGCCGGCAGGCCCAAATTGAGATAGTCCGAGTGGGCGACGAAGCCCATCACCATGGAAGCCAGCGCCAGCACGGAGCCGACGGACAGGTCGATGCCGCCGATCAGGATGACCAGCGTCATGCCGATCGCCATGATGCCGAGCACGGTGACCTGGTCGAGCACGTTGAGGATGTTGCGGACAGTCAGGAAGGTGTCGGTGGTCAGCGAGAGCGCTAGGCAGAGCAGGACCAGCCCGATCAGCGGGCCCATGGTTCCGGCAAAGACAGCCGAAAACCTTGCGCCCGCGGTAACCTGTGCGCCAGAGCCTGCCTTCAACTCGCTTGCGTCGTTGCTCACAGCCACTTCGTCTCCTCCACAGCAATCCGGCGGTGCATCACCGGGCCACGTTGTTCACCCGGCCCCTCCCCGTGAACAATTTATCTTTAACATGCAATTTTGTTCAGCTAAACTGTTCGTCGGAAAATTGTCAAGGCCTGCCGCTTCATTCGACGACGGTTTGCGCTGTCCGCCGGTTTGCCTTACGCAAGGTCTCGGAAATCTTGGGCATTTCGAAGTCGCCGGATTGGAATATCATGAGCAGAGCCGGCGGCTGCGGCAAGGCAAACAGATGACGATCATAGAGAACGAAAGAGCCTCGCGCTTCCCCGACGCCGAACTCAAGGCCCGCGCCGCTTGGCACTATTATGTCGAGGGCCTGACGCAGGAGCGGATTTCCGAAATCCTCGGCGTCGGCCGCATCAAGGTGCATCGCATTCTCTCCGCCGCCCGCGAAGAAGGTGTCGTCCAGTTCCGTATCCGCGACAGCGTCGTCGAATGCGTGATTTTGGAGGAAAGTCTCAAGCAGCGCTTCGGGCTCAGCCAGGCTGTTGTGGTACCGTCGGCCGCCGACCGAAGCAACGCGCCGCTGATGATCGGTCATGCGGCCGCTGCCTATCTGGCCGACCACGTGAATGCTGGCGATGTCATTGCGCTGGGCTGGGGGAGGACGCTGAAATTCGCCATCAATGAATTGCCGCGGCGACCGATCGCCAGGACGACAGTGGTTTCCATGCTTGGCGGCCTCACCCATGCACAGCCGCTCAACCCCACAGAAAGCGCCTGGGATTTCGCCGAAAAGATCGGTGCGGAGTGTTTCCTGCTGCCGGTACCGGTCTATGCCGACAGGCCGGAGCAGCGCGACGCTTTCATGAGCCAGCGTAGCGTTCAGGATGTTGTTTTCCGTGCGCGCCGGGCAAACATCGCCGTGCTCAGCGTCGGTTCGTTTTCCAACGACAGCCCGATCGCCAATTACGGCTTCATCAAGCCCAGCGAACTCGAGGAGCTGCAGGCCGCCGGCGCCGTCGGCGATATTCTGTGTCATTTCATCGACGCCGAGGGCCGCCCGGTCGACCACGAGGTCAACCGCCGCGTCTGCGCCTATCCGCTGCAGGATCTGTCGGACATCCCGGCCATCATCCTGGTTTCGGGAGGGCAGGAAAAGATTGCCATCATGCGGGCGGCACTCGCCAACACCAAGGTATCGGTTCTGATCACCGACGAGGATGCGGCAAAGGGGCTGCTCAACGGCTAGTCGCGTTGAGAGCACTCAACCGCACGTGGATGTCGCGCGTCGCCTGATAAAGGTCACGGTAGATCGCCTTGCGCGCGCGATAGCCGGAGACCAACCCGTCGACCGGATCGACATGCCTGGTGGGAGCGGCAGCCATTGCCTCCGCGGCGGCTTCCGACGACGCAAACCAGCCGACCGCGGCAGCCGCCAGCATGGCGGCGCCGAGTGCGGCGGCCTCGTTGACCGGCGAAACCGAGATCGGCCGCTCGAGCACGCTTGCCATGATCTGCATGAGGAGCGCGCAATTGGTGCCGCCGCCGGCGGCAATCATCGCCGCCGGTCTGCCGCCGGCCTGGGCTTCCATGGCCTCCGTGGCAACGGCCTGCTCGAAGGCGATGCCTTCCAGGACAGCGCGGAAGAGATGCTCCGGCCGGTGGTCCAGCGACAGGCCGACAATGGCGCCGCGCGCAGCACCGTCCCAATAGGGGCTCATGACGCCGGCCCAGTACGGCATTACGAGCAGTCCGTCACTGCCGGCGGCAACATCCAGCGCCGCCTTCTCCAGCGCTGCTGCCGACGGCGAGCCGGTCGTGCGAACGATCCAGTCGACCAGTTGCATGCCCGAGCGCAGCACGGTCTCCAGCATGAAACCGGAGCCGGTCGGCGAGACCAGTGTTCGAAACGCGTCGGAGGTTTTCATCTTGCCGGAGTAACAGCCGCTGACCACGCCGGAACCGAGCGAAAGATAGCTCTTGCCCTCGCCATAGACGCCCATGCCGAGGCCCATCGCCTGGCCGTCCCCGGCCCCGGCGACGACAGGCGTGCCAGCCTTCAGGCCGGTCAGCCGTGCTACGCTTGCGGAAAGGCCGCCGCAGACCGCGCCCGGCGCGACAAGTTCCGGCAATTGCTTTATCTGCAGCCCCGCGGTCGCAACAAGGCGGGGATGCCAGGTGCCTTTCTCGACGTCGAGCAGCCCGAGCGGATCCGCACTTGCCGTGCTGGTCACCAGCCGTCCGGTCAGCCGCTGAACGAAGAAGCCATGCACGTCGACCAACGCCGCTGCCTCGTGCAGCACCTGCGGCTGGTGTTCGGCAAGCCAGGCGATGGCATAGAGCGCCGGCGTCGGGTCCGGCGGCTTGCCGCTCCAGTCGCGGATGGCCTCGCGGCCGAGTTCGGCCGAAAGCCTGATAACCTGCGGGCGGGCGCGTTCGTCGAGCCACAGGATCGCTGGAATGAGCGGCTTGCCGGCGTTGTCCACCAGTGTGAAGGTCTCGCGCTGGTGGGCGATGCAGATCGCCGCCACCCGGTCCGCGCTGATCTTGTCGGCGACCTGCTTCAATGCGCCAAGCAGCGCCGTCCACCAATGTTCGGCGTCCTGTTCGAAATAGCCGGGCTTCGGATTTGAAAGCGGATAGGTCTCGCGCGCCTGGAACAGCTCCTCGCCGTTGCGCGTGAAGGCAATCGCCTTCACGGCCGTCGTCGAGGCATCGATCCCGATTACGACATCATCCATCAGGCGGAGATCCGGCGGGGTCAGGCCGCGTTCGTAACGAACCGTCCGTCCGACTGATCGAGACGACGGCGGATCTGGGTTATCACCATCGAATCGTCGGGTACACAATTTTCATAGGTCAGGAAATCGCCGGTCTTGAGCGGCTTGACCACCTTGGCGCGTTCGGCAAGGCCGAGCGGCAGGGCGCCGCGGGTGCGCGCGTCCTCCCAGGTCATGGCGAAGCCGCGATAGTCGTTCTCGCCGATCATGCCGAGCGACTGGCCAACGCCAAGGTCGCTCTTGGCGACCGCCACCGCCTCGGCCACCGGACGGTCGAGCGGCTCCATGTCGGCGCGCTTGTAGACCACGGCGCGCGCCGCCGACAGCGGCACTTCCAGGCTGGTCAAATGATAGGGCCGGAAGATCGTGAAATAGGGACCCTTGCCGACCTTGAGGTCGATCATGCGCTCCAGCACGCGCGGATGCCGGGTCTCGATGATGCAGAACACGCCGGGCGCCACGCCCTTGCCGATCGAATAATCGACCACGCCCTTGCGATGCAGCACGCCGCCATCCTCGCGCGGGCAGAGCACGCTGGCGAGCTCCTCCAGCGTTGCGGTCGGGCCATGCATGCCCGGCACATCGGGCACCAGGCCGGTGGCATTGGCAATCGCCACCATCTCGATCGCCGTCTTCGAGCCGTCGACGAATTCGACCAGCATGCGCGCATTCATGTTGCGCTCGGCCGCCTCCTTGTCGTAGTCGGCCGGCATGGCGTCGATCTTCAGCGGATTGTTCTTGCCCTTGCCGGCGGCGATGATGTTGAAGCCGAGACTTTTGGCAAAGCCGATGATCTCCAGCGTGCAGGCCGGCTCGTCGCCGGCGGCACCGGTATAGACGACGCCGGCCTTGCGCGCCTCTTCCTTGAGGAAGCGGCCGATGGTGATGTCGGCCTCGACATTGAGCATGACGATATGCTTGCCGTTCTTCATCACTTCGAGCGCAAACAGCGTGCCAATATTGGGATTGCCCGTGGCGTCGATGATAACGTCGATGCGGCCGGCCGCCGCCAGCGCATGCAAATCTTCGGTCACCGCGATCTTGCCGGCCTCGATGGCGCGGTCGATCGCCGCCGCATTGCCGGCCTGGACGATGTCGGAACGGTCGTGGCCGGCAAGAAGTGCAGCATCGATCGCCGCCTGCGGCCTGACCTCGGAAATGGCGCCGATCCGCATGCCGGGCATCAGCGCGACCTGGACGACGATGTCGGTGCCCATCTGTCCGGCGCCGGCAAGCCCGATGGTGATCGGTCCCTGCTGTTCAGCGCGCTGCAGAAGTTCCGCTGCAAATTGCGGATGGGACATGTCGCTTCCTCCAGTTCCTGACGCGCCGCAGCGTCCAAATCGCCGTTTTGAACATTCCTATTTGCAAATGAAAAATATTTCAACCAACATTTGGTACATTCCCGCTCTGGAATAACCGATCGCGATTTGGGCAAGCTGCCGGTGCAGCAGAATAACTGGCCACAGCTAGCAGTTGCGACGGCCCAGATCGAGAAGCCGATCCGAACGGGTGACAAACTGCGTGGTCACGCCAAGCCAATGCAGCCACAGGGCGTGGCCGGCCGCAGCGACGCTGGATACAGCGATGGCTAGAGCATTTTGCAGCCAAGTGGAATCACTTGGCGTCGCAGAAATGCGGCTAAACAGATGGATAGAGCGGGATGCACGGTTCAATTTTGAACGCATCCCGCTCTAAGAGACGGTCGAGAGCCTCAGAAATAGCCGTCCGATGCCGCCGTGGCTTCTTTCGGGATTTCGATGCCGTCGACCAGGATCTTGTCGACAAGCTCATGGTGGAAGCACACCAGCCCCTTGATGCGCTCGGCTTCGTGGACCGGCTCCGGATAGTACCAGACAAGGTTCTCGTGGCGTTTGGCTTTCGTCGTCACGTGATAATAATTGGAGATGCCCTTATAGGGGCAGCGCGAGATATAGCGGCTCGGCGAAAACATATCGAGCCGCGTGTCGGCAATCGGCAGGTAATGGCGCACCGGATGGCCGGTTTCGAACAGGAACACGCCGCGTCGTGAATCCGCAACCTGCTCGCCGTCGAGGATGACCTGCACGCGCCGCGACGACGGCAGGCAATCGACCCGGCGGAATGGGTCGCGGGCGTGGACGAAGATCTCCTCGTCCTCCTCGTATCAATGGCCCATCTTGCTCCAGTAGAACGACATGTAGTCGGCAATCGGCGGGCAGCCCTTAACCGGATCGAGATAACGCCACGCGGCATCCTCGACCAGCGTGATGCCGGTATTGAGCGAGTAATGGGTGGCGACCCCCTTGAAAGGGCTCTCGGTCGTCGTCTTGCTCGGCAGCAAAAACTCCTCGCGCACATCGCTGACCGGGAAATAATACACCGGCAGATGATCGGACTCGTAGAGCACCAGCGCGTTGATGCTGTCGGCAACGGTCATCGATCCGACCTGGACGCGCAGCCGTTTCGGCGATGGCATGGTGAAGGCGACATACCCCGGCTCGAATTCATACTGGAGGATCGTGTCGAGGACAGGAAAATGCGGCCCGCGACCGCGCAGATGGGGCTTGCGAATGGTGGCCTCCCGTTGCTTTCCTTTTTGCGCCCGTGCGTTGGCGCACGGTCAGCTCAATGATACGCGATCGAGCAGCAGCCCGGCGGCGATCGGCGGCAGGCCGCTGACATTCTTGCGCACCGGCACCAGCAGGTCGGGAAAATAGCTGAAAATGACCGGCGTCTCGTCGAGCAGCAATTTCTGGATGTCGGAGGCCGCGGTTCGCTGCGCGCCGATATCAAGCGCCTTTAGATAACTGGTGACCTGGCCGTCATAGATAGAATTCTTGAAATGCGCCGCATTCCACGGCCCGTCGCTGACCAGCGGGCTCTTCAGGAAGACATTCGGCACGCTGCGGTGTGCGTAGTCGGTGATGCCAAGCGGGCTGTCCAGCCAGTCCGATTGGCCGAACACCGCCTTCCCATAGTATTTGTCCTGATCCTCAATGTTGAGCGAGATGCGGATGCCGATCTCCTTGGCGAAATTCTGGAACAATTGCGCATAGCCGGGAATGTCGGAATAGCGCAGCGTCGTCAGCGTGATGTCGAAGCCGCTGGCGAGCCCCGCAGCTTCGAGAAGCTGCTTTGCCTTGGCGATGTCCTGCGCGGGTTGCGGGATCGATTTGTCGGTTGCCGGAAAGGCTGGCGCGAACGGGCTGTCATTGCCGGTCGCCGCCATGCCGTGGCACAGCCCATCCACCAGCTTGGAGCGGTCGATGGACAGCGCCAGCGCCTGGCGTACGCGCTCTCGGTAAACGGGCCGGTGTCGCAGCGCATATGCAGCTGGCGGTGAGCGGTCGAGGCGACGCGCAGCACATTCATGTCAGGGTTGTTCAGCACGACCTGGCTGACATCGAGCGGAATGGCGTCGAGTATGTCGACTTCGCCCGCCTGCAGCGCCAGGATGCGCGGTTGCACGTCGCCGTAGAACTTGAATTCGAGCCGGTCGGGAAGCGCCTTTTCGCCCCAATAGTCGGGATTGCGGACAAAGGTCGCGCCGACCTTCGGCGTGTAGGTCTCGAGCCGGAACGGCCCGGTTCCCTCGAAGGTCTTTTCGTAGTCGTCCTTGTAGCTCGCCGGCAGGATGACGGCGTTGTAATTGTCGATCGAGACCGAATAGGGAAAGCTGCCGTTCGGCGTATCGAGGTGGAAGGCGACGGTGTGATCGTCGACCTTGCGGGTGCCGCCCTTCGACAGCAGCCCCTTGAACACCGACAGCGCGTTGGACGAACCTCTCGGATCGGCGAGCCGGTCGAAGGTCGCAACAACGTCGTCCGCCCCAAACTCCTCGCCATTGTGGAACTTGACGCCCTTGCGCAGTTTGAAGGTCCAGACGCTGCCATCCTCATTAGGCGACCAGCTTTCCGCCAGCACCGGCCGCAAGGTCAGGTCCGGCTCGGTGACGCAGAGGAACTCGGCGGTCTGGAAGACCAGCTGATAGCTGCCGCTGTCGTAATAGGTGACGGGATCGATGGCGCCGCCCGGCGTGGCAACACCTGCGCGGACGGTGCCGCCCGGCGTGCCAGCAGCGCGCGCTTTGGGCGCGCCGAGGCCGGCGGCCGCCACGATGCCGCCTAGCAACGGCAGCGACAGGCCGAGCAGGCTGCCATGGCGAAGGAAATCGCGCCGCCCGATCCTGCCGGCCAGCAATTCGTCGACAGCGGAATTTTCGATGGAGCTCAGCTTCCTGCGGGCGGCGTCGATCGTCTTGAAATGCTTCGGCATGCCTGCATTCCTTCTTTCTCGCAGGCTCGGCCATTTAGGTCATTGTTGACTGGAGCCGGGAAGCGATATTTTTTGATAGGGGTCATCGAAATTTTCGATGCAGCAGCGACGGGCCGGATCATGGACACTGAAAATCTGCGCAGCTTCCTCGAGGTCGCCGAGCATGGCAGCTTCACCGCCGCGGCCAACCGGCTCAACCTCGCCCAGTCCACAGTCAGCGCGCGGATAAGAGGGCTTGAGGAGCAATTGGGTCGCCGGCTCTTCGTTCGCGACCGCGACGGCGTCACGCTGACTCCCGCCGGCCGCCAGTTCCTGCCGCATGCCTCCTCGATCACCCGCACCTGGGAACAATCGAGGCAGGACATCGCCGTTCCCGATGGCTACGAGACGCTGCTCAGGCTTACCGCTCCCGCCTATCTGTGGGACCGGATCACCTCGCCGTGGATTGCCTGGATGCGCGCCAGACGGCCGAATGTCGCGCTGCGGCTCGAAGGCAGTTTTCCGGATCTGGCGATCGACCAGTTGGCGGAAGGCCTGCTCGACATCTGCATCCTCTATCTGCCGCGGCCGCATCCCGGCATCATCTACGAGACGCTGGCCGTCGATCAGGTCGTGCTTGTCCAGCATGCGGCGCAGACCAGGCCATGGACCGAGAACTACATCCTCATGGACTGGGGGCTGGAGTTCCGCATCGAGCACGACCGGGCCTTTGCGGGAGTGAAGCCGGCAATATCGGCCGGGCTGGTTTTCATCGGGCTGCAGCATGTGCTGTCGCAGCAGGCGGCCGCCTATCTGCCGCTCAGCGCCGTCAGCAGCCATATCGAGCGCGGCGAGCTGAGACGGATCGAGGGTGCGCCGGTCTTCCAGCGGCCGATCTATCTCGCCTATCCCAGCAACCCCTCTCTGTCGGATGTTCTGGATGTCGCGCTGTCGGGGCTGCGGGCGCTGGCAAAGGACTGGTCGGGCAAGCAGGGCTTTTCGGAGAACGGCCGCGCTTTCAGCATGGCGGATTGAATGGCGGCGATCAGGCGGGCTCCGTCTCTGCGGTCGTCGCCTTCTGCAGCGTTTTCAGCTCGACGTAAGGGATATGGCAGCGGATCGCGTGGCCGGGGCGCGCTTCGGCCAGGGGCGGCTCCCGCTCTTCGCAGATCGCGCCGATCTTGCGGGGGCAGCGTGTGTGGAAAACACAGCCCGACGGCGGATTGGTGGCGCTGGGGATTTCGCCTTCGAGGCGGATGCGCGAGGTTTCCGTCTGGTCGAGCTTGGGCACCGCCGACAGCAGCGCTTCCGTATAGGGGTGATGCGGGCCGGCAAAGACATCCTCGGACGGCCCCAGCTCCATGATCCGCCCGAGATAGAGCACGGCGATCTGGTCTGAGAGATAGCGGACCACCGCAAGGTCGTGCGAGATGAAGATATAGCTGACATGCTCCTTCGACTGCAGGTCGGCGAGCAGGTTGAGGATTGCCGCCTGCACCGACACGTCGAGCGCCGAGGTCGGTTCGTCGCAGACGACGATGCGCGGTTCGCCGGCGAAGGCGCGGGCGATGGCGACGCGCTGCTTCAGCCCGCCCGACAGCTGGCGCGGTTTGACCGCGAGATAGCGATCGGTAAGCCGGACCGAACGGACAAGCTCGTTCAGGCGCGCCTCCAGCGCCTTGCCGCTGAGCCCGGCGAGCCTTTTCAGCGCCCGGCTGATCAGATGGCGGATCGAATGCGAGCGGTTCAGCGCCGAATCCGGGTTCTGGAAGACGATCTGCATCGCCTTGATCTGCTCGGCGGTGCGATTGCCTAACTGCGGCGCCAGTCTCTTGCCTTCGAGCTCGATCATGCCGCCTTCATCCGGCGGCACGAGGCCGAGCAGGAGCCTGGCGAAGGTCGTCTTGCCGCTGCCGGATTCGCCGACTAGGCCAAGCGTTTCGCCGGGCCTGAGGCTGACCGACACATCCTTGACCGCCCTGAGCGCATGGCCATGGCTGGCATAGGTCTTGTTCAACCGCTCGACGCGCAGAACCGGCGCGGATGTGGCCTTCGGCACCGAAACCACCGCATCGCTGGGTGTCGCCCGCGGCAGCGATTGCGCCTGCTCGTGATAGTGGCAGCGCGACAGCCTGCCACCCAGATCGTAGAGCGGCGGCAATTCCGTGCGGCAACGGTCGGTGGCCAGAGCACAGCGGTCGGCGAACGCGCAGCCTTTGATCGCGGCGCCGAGGCTGGGCAGGAAGCCGGGAATGGTGTCGAGGCGGCCGTGATCCTTGCGCTGGCCACCGCGCGGCAGGCAGCGCAGCAGCGCCACCGTATAGGGATGGCGCGGATCGTTGAACACGCGGTCCGTCGGCCCTTCCTCGACCAGCATCCCGGCATAGAGGACGCCGACCCGGTGGCACATGTTGGAGACGACCGCGAGGTTATGGCTGATGAACAGGATCGAGGCCGACAGCTCCTGCCTAAGCTGCGCGATCAGGTCGAGCACTTCGGCTTCGACCGTCGCATCGAGACTGGTCGTCGGCTCGTCGAGGATCAGCATCGACGGGTCGTTGGCGAGCGCCATGGCAATCGCCACGCGCTGCTGCATGCCACCGGACAGCTGGTGCGGATAGCGCTGCATGACGCTGGCCGGGTCGGAAATGCGCACCCGGTTCAGCATGGCGGTTGCCCGCTCGGTGGCTGCCGGTCCCGAAATGCCGCCGAGCTCGAAAACCTCGGTCAATTGGCGGCCGATACGGATCGACGGGTTCAGCGCCTTACCGGGGTCCTGGTAGACCATCGACACGCTTTCGGCGCGGGCGCGCCGCAGTGCCTCCGCATCGAGCTTCATCACGTCCTTGCCGTCGAGCGAGATCGCCCCGCCGGTGATCGAGCCGTTGCGCGGTAAATAGCGCACGACGGAAAGCGCCACCGTGGATTTGCCGCAGCCGGATTCGCCGACCAGCCCGTAGGCTTCGCCTTGCCTGATCGTGAGGCTGAGATCGCGCAGCACCGCCCGATTGCGGCCGCCGACACGGTAGGCGACTGACAGCTCGTGCAGGTCGAGCGCGTTGACGGGCTCAGTCATTGAGAGCCCCCTGAACACCGTCGGTGACAAGATTGACGCCGATCACCAGCGAGGCGATGGCGAGCGCGTCGAACAACACCGTCCACCAGAAGCCGCCGCCGATCATGCCGTAATTGCTGGAGATGCTGAGCCCCCAGTCGGGCGAGGGCGGCTGGATGCCGAAGCCCATGAAGCTCAGCGTGGCGACGGCGAAGATCGCATAGCCGAGACGGACGGTCGTTTCGACGAGAATCGGCGGAACGACATTCGGCAATATCTCGACGAACATCATGTGCAGCGCGCTTTCGTGCCTGAGCTGCCCGGCGGCGACATAGTCGAGCTCGCGTTCGGCGAGCACGGCCGAGCGCACTGTGCGCGCGATGATCGGTGCAAAGCTGAGGCCGATGACGACGATCACCGTCGTCTTCGACGTGCCGAGCGCGACGATGGCGAGCAGCGCGACGATGACCACCGGGATCGCCATGAAGGCCTCTAGGATGCGGCTGATGACGTCGTCGACGATGCCGCGAAAATAGCCGGTGAACAGGCCCAGCGCCGTCCCCGCCACGGTCGCCAGCAAGGTCGCCAAAGGTGCGACGGTGAGGATGTCGCGCGAGCCGACGATGACGCGCGAAAACACATCACGGCCGATCTGGTCGGTGCCGAACCAGTGCTCGGCGGAAGGCGGTGCCAGTGCATTGATGATGTCGTCGGAGAGTGGGTCGTAGGGCGCAAAATGCTCGCCGAACAGCGCGCAGGCAACCCAGAACAGCACGATGCCGAGACCGGTGAGAAACGTGCCGGAGCGAAGCAGCGAAAAGAGAACCTCGGCCCAGGGGCCGCGCGGGTTGGCATCAGCGGGCGCCAGCGCGCCGGTTTGGCCGTCTGTAGCGCTCATTGCTCTGCCCCCAGCCGGATGCGCGGATTGAGCACGGAATAGAGGAAATCGGCGGCAAGCGTCGCAACCGCATAGACGATGCCGATGGTCAGGATGCCGGCCTCCAGCACCGGAAAATCCTTGCCGCGCGCAGCCGTGAAGATCAGCGAACCGATCCCCTGATAGCGAAACAGCGTTTCGATGACGACAAGGCCGCCGATCAGATAGCCGGTCTGCGTCGCAATCACGGTGATGGTCGGCAATAGCGCATTGCGCAGCACATGCCGCCAGATCACCGTCCGCCACGGCAGACCCTTGAGCACTGCGGTTCGGGTGTAGTCGGAATCAAGGGCCTCGATCATGCCGGAGCGGGCCATCCGAGCGATATAGCCAAACAGTACCAGGAACAGCGGCAGGGAGGGCAGGATCAGGTAATAGAGTTGGGTGAAGAAGCCGGCATCGCGCGGCCATGCAGCGGAAATCGGCAGCCAGCGCAGCCACACCCCGAAAATCAGGATGAGGATGATGCCGGTGACGAATTCAGGCAAGACCGTTACCGACAGGCCGCCGAGGCTGATGATGCGGTCGAGCGGCCGGTTGAGATTAAGCGCCGCAATAACACCGCCGAGGATGCCGATCGGCACGACCAGCACGAAGGCGACCGCCGCCAGCTTCATCGAATGACCAAGCGCTTCGATGACGAACGGCGCCACCGGCGAGCGGAAAATATAGGACGTGCCCATGTCGCCCTGGACGAAGTTCGAGATCCAGCTCCAGTACTGGGTGAGCAGGGGACGGTCGACGCCGAGCGTGTGATTGAGAGCCTCGACGGCGCGCTGGTCGGCAAACGGTCCCAATATGGCGCGCCCAACATTTCCGGGCAGCACCTGGCCGCCTAGAAACACCATGATGCTAAGCAGAAACAGCGTGACGAGCGACAGGAAGACACGCCGGACAAGGAAGGCGAAAATGGCGAATACTCCTTGTGGAGCCAGCTCCCGTCCGGGAGCCGGCTGTTAGAGACCCTGGCTTTCCCTCCCGTTCAGGCTTTCGACGCTCCATTGAGGAAGAGTTGCGACATCGCGGTCGGCTGCACGCCGGCAACGCCCTTCGCGGTAGCCGTCAGATAATCGTAGAAATACCCGAAGATGACCGGGGTTTCCTCGAGCAGCAGCCTTTGGATCTTGCCGGCCGACGCCTTCTGCGCCTCGAGGTCGAGCGCCGCGATATAGCTGGTCGCGAGCTGGTCGTACTCCTTGTTCTTGAAGTGCGCCGCATTCCAGGTGCCGTCGCTCTTCAGCGGTGCCGCGAGATAGACGTTGGGCACGCCACGATGGCCGTAGTCGGTGATGCCCATCACCGAATCCAGCCAGTTCGATTTGCCGAACACCGCATCCCCGTAATAGGCGCTCTGGTCGAGGATGTTGAGCTCGAGCTCGATGCCGATCTCCTTGACCGCGTTCTGGATCAGCTGCGCGTATTCGGGGATTTCCAGATAGCGTTCTGTGGTCAGTGTCACCTTGAAGCCCTTGCCGGCACCAGCCGCTTCCATCAGCTGCTTGGCCTGCGCGACATCCTGTTGGCGCTGCGGCACGCTCGGATCGGTCGACGGGTAGGCGGCGGCGAACGGGCTGTCGTTGCCGGCCACGGCGCGGCCCTTCATCAGACCGGCCACCAGCTTGTTGCGGTCGAGGCTGAGCGCGATGGCGCGGCGCACGCGCGGATCCTTGAACGGGTCCGCGTCGCATTGCAGATGCAGCTGCTGATGCGCCACCGACTTCAGGCTGATGATGTCGATGCTCGGATCGGTGAGCAACGCGACGCCGGCCAGCACCGGCAGCTGGTTGATGATGTCGACCAGGCCGCCCTGCAGCGCCAGGATCTGCGGCTGCATGTCGGCGAAGAAGGTGAATTCGGTGCGCTCCGGCAACGCCTTCGGCCCCCAGTAGTCCTCATTGCGGACGAAGGAAGCGCCGACCTTCGGCGTGTATTTCTCGATCTTGAATGGCCCGGTGCCGTCGAAGCTCTTCTCATACTCGCCGGCATAGCTCGCCGGGATGATGACGGCATTGTAATTGTCGGACGACACCATGTAAGGGAAGTTGCCGTTCGGCGCGTCGAGGTGGAATTCCACCGTGTAGTCGTCGACCTTCTTGGTCGCACCCTTCTGCAGGATGCCGTTGAACACCGAGAGCGCATTGGACGAGTTTGCCGGATCGGCGAGCCGGTCGATGCTGGCCACCACGTCTTCCGCCTTCATCTCGCCGCCGCTGTGGAATTTCACGCCCTTGCGCAGCTTGAAGGTCCACACAGTGCCGGTGTCGTTCGGCTTCCAGCTTTCCGCCAGCGCGGGCTGCAGCACGAGGTCCGGACCGTCGATGCAGAGGAATTCGGCGACCTGCTGCATGATCAGCAATCCACCGGCATCGGCGATGGTGACGGGATCGATCGCCGCGGCAGGCACGCTGCTGGCCACGCGGATGGTGGCGCCCGGCGCGCCTTGCGCACGAGCCAGCGACGGCATGGCGCCCAATCCGGCGGCAGCGCCGATGCGGCCGAGACGCGGCAGCGACAGGCCGAGCAGGCTGCCGTGGCGAATGAAGTCGCGGCGGCTGACCCGGCCGTCGACCAGCCCGTCGATCAAATGGTTTTCGAGCGGCGAGCGATGGCGCCGGATGAGGTCGAGAATGCGATAATTCTTGCTCATGGGTTGACCCTTTTCCCCTGTGTTTTTGTGGTTGACGAAATTCCGTGGATTTTCACCTTGTCCGGGCCGTCATTGAGACCTGTCGTCCGGAACAGTAGCACGCGGTCTTGCCCGGTCCATCCGGTGCTTCTCTTGTATCAATCTCCTGTTGGTTCCTGTCATCAGTTCAACGGCAGGCGGCGATAGGTTCCGGGCTTTGCCGGGTCGTGATATTTGTTGCACGGACCGTTCTCGACGAAGTCGCGATGGCAGGCGGCGAGATTCTCGCGCGATAGCGTGACGCCGAGGCCGTGACCTTCCGGCACGCGCACGACATTGTCCCTCGGCGAAAACGGTCCTTCCTCGACCACATCCATCGGCAGCATGCGAAACAGCGACTGGTTCGGCTCCCTGATCCAGCCAAGTGCTGCGCACAGATGCAGATAGGCGGCGCTGCCGATGCCGCTGTCGCCGCTGTAGCACCAGAAATCGATGCCGGCGTGCTCGCAGGCGCCGACAAAACGCAGCATGCGGCCGATGCCGCCATGGACGGTCGGATTGCCGACGAAGGCGTCCGGCACCTTCATTTCCATGGCGCGCGCAATGTCGATATTGTGGGTCGAGAACGGGATCGAGCAATGACGGCGCAACTCGCGCATCTCCTCGATGGTCGCCACCGGATCTTCCCAGTTGCGCACCCCGAGCTCCTCCAGTGGGCGGACCAACCGCCGGGCCGTCGCCAGCGAATAGGCCTGGTTGGAATCGATGCGGATCATCACATCGTCGCCGAGCCTTTGGCGGATCAGCTCGACCATTGTCAGCGATATCTTTCGGTCCTGCGTCGAGAACTTGCCTTCGAAGAAGGTCGTGCCGTAGGTCTCATGCAGCTCGACGCAATAATCCGCGACCGCTTCCGGCGTCTTCTCGCCCTTCACCTTCGGGCCGTCGCCGCGCAGCGAGAAATAATCGGTGAAAGGGATGTCCTTGCGCACGGCGCCGCCAAGCAGCTGGTAGAGCGGCTGCTTCCATGCCTTGCCGCGCAGATCCCACAACGCCATCTCGATGGCGCCGAACGCCATGATGCGGCTGCGGTCGTTGATGCTTTGCACGCCGGTCCAGTAGGGCAGGCAGACATGTTCGGCGCCGGCGATGTCGAAGGCGTCGCGACCGGTCAGCCGTGCCGCAAGACCGTCATTGATGATCGCCGCAGCGGCCGACGTTGGCGCTTCACCCAGGCCGATCAAGCCGCCCTCGGTCTCGACCTCGACAATGGTCGGCGAGAACCCGTCGAGCTCGCCGAATACCCAGGCGTAGGGCGCTTCGAGCCGCAGGTTGATCGGCGTCGCCTGGATGCGGCGGATCTTCATCTCAGCTGCCGACCTCGAAGAAGGGAGCGCCGAGCAGCTCGGGAACGACATCGATGCCGAGGCCTGGCCCATCCGGAATGCCCATGCGGCTTCCTGAAACCGGCGGCATGTTGGACGCGGTGCGCACCGTCACCCATTCGTGGAAGGCGATGGCGTGCAGCCGGCGCTCTTCCGGCGTCGACAGAGAAAGATGCGCCATGGCCGATGTGTCGATCTCGGCGCCGCCGGTGTCCTCGACGGTGATCATGAAGCCGAGATCGACGGCAAGGTCGCGGATCTGGCGCGTTTTGGTCACCCCTCCGAGCCGCGAGATCTTGAGCGTCAGACCGTCGGCGGTGCCCTTGCGGTGGATGTCGAGCATGTCGTCCAGCGAGGCGACGGATTCGTCGAGCACCATCGGCTTGTCGAGCGAGCGGCGCACCGACATGCATTCGTCGATCGTGGTGCAAGGCTGTTCGAACGTGTAGTCGATGGTGCGCGTCGCATCCACGAACTGGCGTGCCTGGTACGGCGTCCAGCCGGCATTGGCGTCGCAGAAGATGACAGTGCCTTTCGGCACCGCGGCGGCGACGGCTGTGACGCGTTCGATGTCGTCATGGACGTTGCCGCCGACCTTGACCTGCAGCCGGTGAAACCCTTGCCCGACGATGCGCTTGGCAAGTGCGGCCATTGCGTCGACCGTGCCATGGGTGACGACCTTGTAGAGTTCGGCCGTCTCACTCTCACGTCCCCCGAGCAGCGTTACCAGCGGCACGTCGGCGGCGCGCGCCGCGAGATCCGAGCATGCCATGTCGAGCGCCGACTTGATGTAAGGATGGCCCTTGAACGCCGTGTCCATCAGCCTGTTGATGCCGGTCAGCCCGCGTGGGTCATGGCCGATGAGATGCGGCGCGATCTCGATGACGCCGGCGCGCGTGCCGGCGGCGAAGGCCGGCGAGTAAAAATTGCCGAGCGGCGCCATCTCGCCCCAGCCGGTGAGGCCGCTGTCGGCGGTGATGGCGACGATCACTGCGTCGAACGCATCGGCCACGCGCCCCTTCGACATGCGGTAAGGCCCGTCCACGAAGGGCTGCACGACATGGTAGGCCTTGATGGTTTTGATCTGCACGTTTTCTGTCCGTTGTCTGTGTTCCGGATGACCGCCAACTTGTCGGGCTCAGCCGCCTTTAGGCCGGCCGGCGCGATCAGCGCCGGCGCCCTTTGAGCCGCGCTGTTCCAGCCCGCGCGCATAGGCGAGCAGCTCTTCGAAATCGAGGTCGATATGCTCCTTGGCGTGGCGCTGGGCAGCGCGCATGTCGCTGCCCATGAGCAGCCGCACATAGGTCTCGTGGACGTCTTCGGCAGGCACCGGCTCGTTGCGCGCCCGCTGGTGCAGCGCAAAATACATCTGCAGCCGGCTGGTCAGCCGCTGCCAGGTTTCCAGCAGCACCGAATTGTCGGCCCATTCATGGATCAGGCCATGCAGTTGCAGCGCCGTTTCGATCTGCCGCGTCGTGTCCAGTTCGCGCGTCGCCTGCTTCACCGCCGTATGGCGCCGGTCAAGCTCGTCGAAAAAGCGCTGGTCGCGAAGCGGCCAGGTCCGCTCGATGGCAAACTCATCCAGCACCTTGTTGAGCGAATATGCATCGTCGATGTCCTTGGCTGTGACGTCGATGACGAAGGTTCCGGCGTAGGGAATGCTGGTCAGGATGCCTTCCTGCACCAGCTCGCGCATCGCCTCGCGCAGTGGCGCGCGGCTCACCCGCATCTGCTCGGAAATCCTGAGTTCGTTGAGTTTTTGCCCGGGTTCCAACTGGCCGGTCAGGATCGCGCGCCGGAGCAGCGCGACGATCTCGGCCCTGCGTGTCGTATCCGCGATCGGACTGAAATCCAGCTTGCCCATATGGCCACTCCAGAGGAACCGAAAGCTAGACAAGCAGATTGTCGACAATCTAACAAGAGGCGGATTGCGGATTCTCGATTTCCGTTTGGTCGGCAGCCAGCGGCGGCCGGCAAGCCCTCAGGCCGCGCGGCCGTAGAAGCCGACCCGCTCCTTGTCGCTGAACGTCACGCCCGGCTTTTCGTAGTAGGAAAACACCGCGATCATTCGCTCGCGCTCGCCTTCCACGGTGGTGACGCGATGCGCGGTGTTCTTGCCGCGAAAGACGTTCAGCGTGCCCGGCTCTATGCGCAATATCTTCGCTTCGGGATCGCGCCCTTCGAGCAATCTTGCGACGCCGTCGTAATTCGGATTGTCGGCCGACCGGAGATCGGTGCGGTATTCCAGATCGCCGCCACGCGAGGCGGCCTGCAGCAGAAGCGTGGTGGTGAATTCCGAGCGGTCGAAATGCCAGTTCAACGCCTCGCCTGCGCGATACGCCATCACATTGGTGCGCGCCAGCGGGTCCTGCATGACGTGCAGCTTCGGCTTGCCCATCGCCGCTGCCAAAAATCGCAGAAGCGGCTCGTATTCATAGATGGCGAGCACGAGGCTGCCGGGGATCTGGTCGGCGCAGACCGTATGGCTGATGGTCTCGACCTTGCGCAATGCCGGGTGGGCAGGATCGAGTTCCGGGATATCAGGCTTGAAGTAGATGTTGTGCATCCGCTTGTGCAAATGCGACCGCGTGGCCATCACCGGCTGGATTTCCCGCACCGCCCGTTCGGCGATGCCGGGGCGCACGAAACCTTCGAGATTGAACATGCCGTCGGCTTCCAACGCCGCGATCGAGCGCTCCACGAGGCGCTTCCACTCGCTGCTGCCCTCACGATCGAGCGGGTAGCGGTCCAGATCGAGAATGTCTTTCATCGTCTCATGCTCCAGCTTCGAGCACAGAAGACGACAAAAAATCTTTCTCTCAACCGGCGAAATTATTAGGCTTGCGAAAGAAAAACTGATGGAAGGTTGGTTTGGTATGGAACGGCTTCCGCCGCTGAACGCGATCAGGGCGTTCGAGGTCGCGGCCCGCGCCGGCAGTTTTACGCTCGCCGCCGCGGAGCTCGGCGTCTCCTCGGCAGCGGTCAGCCAGCAGATACGCAATCTCGAGACCTGGTTCGGCAAGCAGCTGTTCGTGCGCAGCGGCAATCGCATAGTGCTGACCGATGCCGGCCACGCGATCTATCCGCAGACCGCACGGGCCTTGGGCGACATCGCCGCGATCGGGCGGCGCATGCTGGATGGGAGCCTGAGAACCCGTCTTGTCGTCAGCGTGCCGTTTTCGCTAGCCGAATTGTGGCTGGCGCCGAGGCTGGCTGTGCTGCTTGACGCCTTCCCGCAAATGGCGATCGACGTCAGGGTTGAGGACGATCCCGTCGACCTTGTGCGCCAGAACGTCGACCTTCGCATCAGCTATGGCGATTATCACTATCCCGCACTGCGAATGGTCCGTCTTGTCCATGACGAGGTCCTGCCGGTCTGCGCGCCGGAACTCTGGCAGCGGCACGGCAATGGCGACTCCGGCCTGGCGGAATTGCACGACAGCCTGTTCATCCACACCAATTGGGGACCGAACTATGCCACGCACCCGACCTGGGCGGATTGGTTCGCGGCGTCGGGAGGCAACCGCTCTCCCGACCCTTCGCAGGGCCGGCGCGTTGGACTGTCCAGCCTTGGCGGTTGCCTCGGCGAGGCTGGGCCTCGGGATCGCTCTTGGCCAGAGGGTCATGGCCCGTGCCGATCTCGAAGCAGGCCGCCTGATTGCGCTGTCGCCGGTCTCGGTGCGGCTCGGGCACCCCTATTGCGCCTTCATGCCACCGCTCAAGGCCGAGCGCGCCGATGTCGCCGGTCTGGTCGAACTGCTCAGCAAAACGGCGCCCTCGACATAAGCCGAAGGCGCCGCGGGACCGGGACCTGATGGGGGTTATCAGGTGGCCGGTTTCTGCGGCAGCGGCGAGACCGGCATTCCCGGGCCGATCTTCTGCAGATTGCCGGTGATCACCTGGTCGCCTTCGGCCACACCGCTCAAGATGGCGACCTGATCGCCATTGGTAGGTCCGAGCGAAACGATGCGCTGGTCGACGGTGTTGTCCTTGCCGACGACATAGAGGTATTTGCCGAGCTGGCCTGAGCCGAGTGCCGTCTGCGGCACCATCAGCGCATCGGGCTGTTCTTTGACGTGCAGCCGGACGCGGACATACTGGCCGGGCAGCAGCGTGAACTTGCCGTTGCCGACCGTCGCCCGTGCCGTGATCGTGCCGGTCGAGCGATCGATCGTGTTGTCCATGAAGGTAAGATTGCCCTTCTGGCGCGGTTCCGTTTCACCGGGAAGCAGGACATCGACACTGATCGGCCCCGCGGCCCGGGCTTCCTCGATCTGCATCAGGTCCGTTTCGCTCGGATTGAAGGTGACGTAGATCGGATCGAGCTGCACCAGCGTGTTGAGCACCGTGCCAGCGACGCTGACCAGTGTTCCGACGGAAGCCTGGCTGCGTCCGATGCGTCCTGTGAACGGGGCACGGATTTCGGTATAGCTCAAATTGAGCTCGGCGGTCCGCACGGCGGCCTGGTTCACGGCGAGCGAAGCCTGGGCCCCGCGCAAGGTGCTGGTACGCTGGTCGAACACGTCCTTGGCGAGATAGCCGCTCTTGGCGAGCTCGCTGCCGCGCCCGAGATTGGAGCGCGCATAGTCGAGCGTTGCCGTGTCGCGCTGGACCTGCGCCTTCGCCTGCTCGAGGGCAGCCTGGAAATCCTCAGGGGCGATCTTGTAGAGAAGGTCGCCCTTCGCAACGTCGCCGCCGTCGGCGGCGACCTGCTCCTGCAGATAGCCCGGCACGCGCGCCTGCAGCGTGATGCTGCGGATCGGCTCCACCCGGGCTGCATAGTCGAGATAGATCGGGATCGTCTTCTTGACGACGCTCACCACCGGTACCGGCATGACAAACGCTTCCGGCTTGGGTGTCGCTGCCCCGGCTGTGCCGGCGTTGAGGCTGAGACTGCCCATGTCGAGCAAGTGAACGCTCGCCACCGAAATCGCCCCAAGGGCGACGGCCGTTCCCAGCGCGATTTTCCATTTACGCATGATCAATTCTCCAGTCCTATTCAGCCGCTTCGGCCAATGGCTCGAAGGCGGGTTCGGCGGTTGGTGGTTCAGTCGCTTCGGAGACCGGTTCGCTCTCGCTGCTGCGCTCGCGCAGCTGCTCGATCACCGCATAGAAGACCGGCACGAACACCAGCGACAGGATCGTCGCCGCGACCATGCCGCCAAAGACGGTGGTGCCGATCGACTGCCGGCTCGCGGCACCCGCACCGGTGGCGAACATCAGCGGCAGCACGCCGAGGATGAAGGCGAAGGCGGTCATCAGGATCGGCCGCAGCCGCAGCCGCGCCGCTTCCATCGCGGCGTCGACGATGCTGAGGCCTTCTTCGCGCCGGCGCCGGGCAAACTCGACGATCAGAATCGCGTTCTTGGCCGCCAGTCCGATCAGCATGACGAAGCCTATCTGCGAATAAACGTCGATCTGCATGCCGCGCAGCCACAGCACGACGAATGCACCGAACAGTGCGAGCGGCACCGCGAGCAGCACCATGAACGGCATCGCCCAGCTCTCATATTGCGCGGCGAGGATCAGGAAGACGAAGACGATGGCGAGGCCGAAGACGACGGATGCGATCGATCCCGCCTTGAGCTCCTGATAGGTGATGCCGGTCCATTCGTAGCCGAAATCTCTCGGCAACGCCGTAGCGGCGGCACGTTCCATCGCCGCGACCGCCTGGCCGGACGAGAAACCAGGGGCGGCGCCGCCATTGATCAGGGCCGACGCATTGTTGTTGTAATGCGGCACGGTCTCTGGGCCGACGACGGGCACAAGCTTGCCCAGCGTGCTCAGCGGCACCATGCCGCCCGAAGCATTGCGGACATAGAGCCGCGAAATGTCGGCCGGACCGGCACGAGAGTCCTTGTCGGCCTGGATCGTCACCCGGAAGGTGCGGCCGAACAGATTGAAATCGTTCACATAGAGCGAGCCGAGATAGATCTGCAGCGTGTTGAAGACGTCCGGCAGGCTGAGCCCGAGCAGCTTCGCCTTGGCGCGATCGAGGTCGTAGTTGAACTGCGGCGTCGAGGTCGAGAACGACGAGAACAATTGCTGCGGATTGAGCTCTGGCTGCTTGCGCGCCTCGGCAATCACCGCTTGCGTCGCATCGTTGAGCGCCACGCTGCCGCGGCCGGTCAGGTCCTCGACCTGGAACTCGAAGCCACCGGTGGTGCCGATGCCCGGGATCGACGGCGGGTCGAAGCTCAGCGCAAAAGCCTCCGGAATTTGCAGCAGCTTGTTGCGCACGTCGGCGACGAGCTTCGAGGCGCTCTGGTCGGGGCCGCGTTCGTCCCATGGCTTCAGGATGGCGAATTCGACCGCCGAGTTCGACTGGGCGGCACTGGTCAGGAAGTTCAGGCCGCTGATCGAGCCGACGATGTCGACGCCGGGCGTGTTCTGCAGGATGTCGCGTGCCTTTTGCGCCACCGCGTCGGTGCGTTCCAGCGAGGCCCCGTCGGGGAGCTGGATGACGACGAAGAAGTAGCCCTGGTCCTCGACCGGAAGGAAGGTCGAGGGCAGGCGCTGCCAGACGAAATAGGTCGCGACAAGTCCGGCCGCGAACACGCCGAGCATGATCCAGCGCAGACGGATGAGAATGCGCACACCATTCGCATAGGCATGCGATAGCCGTTCGAAGCCCGTGTTGAACCAGCGGAACAGCACGAACTGCGTTTCCGGCCGGTGGCGCAGGAAGGCGGCGCTGAGCGCCGGAGTAAGCGTGAGCGAGACGAAGGCCGAGATGCCGAAGGAGATCGCGACCGTCAGGGCAAACTGGTTGTAGAGCCGGCCGGAAACGCCGGGGATGAAGGCGACCGGTACAAACACGGCCATCAGCACAGCGGTCGTGGCGATGATCGGGCCGGTGACCTCGGCCATTGCCGCGCGCGTGGCAGCCAGCGGTTTGAGGCCGGCCTCCAGCTGGCGCTCGACATTCTCGACGACGACGATGGCGTCGTCGACGACGAGGCCGATCGCCAGCACCATGCCGAGCAGGCTGAGCATGTTCAAGGAGAAGCCGAACATGTACATGACGACCAACGTCGACACCAGCGACACGGGAATCGCGATCGTCGGGATGATCGTGGTGCGCCAGCTTTGCAGGAAGATGAACACCACGGCGACGACCAGGATCAGCGCCTCACCGAGCGTGATCAGCACATCGTGCATCGAGGCCGAAACGAAACGCGTCGTATCGTAATGCATGGCGTAGCTGACGCCCTTCGGAAAGCGGGCCGACAGCTCCTGCATCTTGTCCTTGACGCGCTGCTGCAGATCGAGCGCGTTGGAGCCCGGCATCTGGTAGACCGCGAGCACCACCGTCGGATCCTTGCCGAAGAAGGCCGACGACGAATATTGCAGGGCGCCGAGTTCGATGCGCGCAACGTCGCGCAGCCTAACCAGCGAGCCGTTGGCGGTGTTGGCCCGCACGACGATGTCGCCGAACTCCTTGGGATCGCTTAGCCTGCCGACCGCGTTGACCTGCATCTCGAAGGCGGTGCCGGCCGGGGCCGGCGACTGCCCGATCTTGCCGGCCGCCACCTGGACGTTCTGCTCGGCGACGGCGTTTTGCACGTCGACGGCGGTGATGCCGAGATTGGCGAGCTTGTCGGGATCGAGCCAAATGCGCATCGAATAGCGCCGCTCGCCGAATATCTGCACGTCGCCGACGCCAGGCAGGCGCTTCAGCGGATCGACCACCTGCAGATAGGCGAGGTTGCTCAGCGCGACCGGGTTGACGGAACCGTCCGGCGAGGTGAGGTCGACGATCAGGACGAAGTTCGGGTTCTGTTTCATAATCGTTACGCCGCCCTGGTTGACGATGGCCGGCAACGAGGAAGCCGCCTGCGAAACGCGGTTCTGGACGTCGACGGCGGCGGTGCTCAGGGAATAACCGACCTCGAAAGTGATGGTGATCGTCGAGGAGCCGTCATTGGAGCTCGACGACGACATGTAGGTCATGCCCTGAACGCCGTTGATCTGCTGTTCGAGCGGCGTCGTCACCGTGTCGGCGACAACCTGTGCGCTGGCGCCCGGGTAATGGGCGCTGACCACGACCTGGGGCGGGGTGATGTCGGGAAACTGCGAGACGGGCAGCAGGAAATAACAGATCCCACCGGCGAGCACCATGATGATGGCGATCGCCGACGCAAAGATCGGACGATGGATGAAGAAGTTTACCATGAGATGCACGCCTCGCCCGATGCTCTGGCCCGGCCAAAGGCCCTGGCTACCCTGGACAGCCGCCGGCTGCGCGTTGAGCCGGAATCTTCGAGAAAGCCGAAATCTTCCAGAAGGCGTTGCGGCGCATTGCGGCGCTCGGCCTGCTCGTCCGCCAGTGCACGCAGCATCGCCTCGAAAGACCGCGGGTCGACGCGGTCGGCCTTCATCAGCATGCGGATCATCGGATCCTTCACGACTTCATCGATCGTCAGATCATTGCGCTGCGACATCGAAGCGGCTCCTGGTTTTGGCGATCCGCGGCACGCCGCGGATCGGGTGTTCTCTTGCTCGCCGGCGAGGCCGTAAGGTGCGGTTCGTCCCCTTGCCGATTGGGGCGGGGCTGATGGCCGGCACTTGCGAGTTTGACATGATGCAATGCGGGTGTTACAGGTAAGTAACATCTCTAACGTTACAGACCGGTAACACCCTAGTCAAGAGGTGTACCGAGGGAATTTCGGGAAACGCAAGCACGGAGGTTTTGATGACAGACGGTATTGTGGAGCGTGTTCGCCCCCGAGACAGGATCCTGGAGACGGCACGGGACATGTTTCACAAGCATGGCATTCGCGGCGTCGGCATCGACGCCATCACCGAGGCCGCCGGCACCAACAAGATGACGCTCTACCGGCATTTCGAGTCCAAGGACGACCTGATCATCGAATGTCTGCGGGCGACGGCCTGCAGCGCTAATGCGATGTGGGAAAAGTTCGAGGCCGAGCATCCGGGTGACAAACTGGCGCAACTGCATGCCTGGGTCCGGATGGCAGCCGATTGCCTGATGTCAGATCGTCGCGGTTGCGACATGGCCAACGCCGCCATCGAGTTGAGCGAGACCGATCATCCGGCAAGGCAAGTGATCAAGGAACTCAAGGAGGCGCAGCGCGAGCGTCTGGTCTTCTTGTGTCGCGATGCCGGCATCGGCCAAGCCGAACTTCTCGCCGATACGCTGTCGCTTCTGCTCGAGGGCGCCCGCGTCAGCCTGCAAAGTGTCGGCTCCGAGGGCCCGAGCGCGCAGTTCGTGCGCATGGCGGAAGGCCTGATCACGTCCTTCAGGGCCAGATAGACTCGCAAGCGGCGAAACGATCGATGGCTCGTTCGTTGCACGCCGCGCCGCCGCGTGCTCTTTTGTTCCGTTCGGGTGTGCCGTCATCACGCTCCTCCGTTGCCGGTCTGTCGCCGCACCATTCCCTGCGCGACGTGTTGGTTGTTGGTTGTCAGGCAGGATAGGGCCGATAGCGAATTGCTGAGGGTGACAAGTGTGACAGGATTCCGACGGATTCGCTGATCGCGGCTGCAGCATGCCCGGACACAGGCCGGTGGCGATCGCCGATAGTCATCGGACGCGGATTGACAATCGTGTTCGGTGATTAGTCATGACCCCAGCCTTTGCCCAATACCAGGAGCCGGAACGAAAAAGCCCGCTGCCGGGAGGAGGTGGCAGCGGGCTTGATTTTCGAATGCGGTGCGGGAGGAGGTGCACCGAATTCAACGTCGGCATCGCATCTGGGAGGAGTAGATGGCCGACGCTTATGAAGGTACTGGCTGCCCAATGATTCGGCAACCACAAAAGTTGCATAGCTGATGTGCAGATTTGCGGTATCAACCGAATTTTAACGATCGAGGCCGAGCGAACATAGCCCTCGCGCGGCATCACTGCACCGGGACATTTTCCTTGAAGATCAGGCGCGGCTCGATGAATTTCCGCGTCAGATAGGGCGCCGACGAGGCGATCGAGCCGAGCAGGCGAATGACCGACTGTTCGGCGATCAGCCGCGCATTCTGGTCGATGACGACGTCGAGCAGATCGTCGACGAGATAGCCGCGCGTTTCGCGCGTCAGATCATGGCAGATGAACACCGGCTTCTTCTGCGGCTTGGCTTCGAGCAACGCTTTCGCCACGCCCGAGCGCCCGGCGCCGATACAATAGATGCCGAGCAGCTCCGGCTCGTTGTGCAGCGCCTTCATGGTCGCGGTATAACTGACTTCCGGCTCATCATTGATCTCGACGGCGCTGGTGACGGTCAGATTGGGGAACTCTTCGCCAAGCACGGAGCGAAAGCCCATCTCGCGTTCCTCATGGCCGCGATAGGAACGTGAGCCGACCACCATTGCCAGATGGCCCTGGCGACCGCCAAGGAACCGTCCCATCAGCAGCGCCGCGGTGCGGCCGGCCACCCGGTTGTCGATGCCGACATAGGCCGAGCGGGGCGCGCCCGGAACGTCGGACACCAGCGTGACCAGGCGGATGCCGGCCTCGACGATCTCGCGCAAGATGTTGCGCGTTCTCGGATGATCGATGGCGATGACGCCGACACCGTTCGCCTTGAGCGAGAGGTTTTCGACAGCCGCCTGCAAGGCGCTCGGCGAGATGCCGGTGAGCTTGTGGATGCGGCAGGAGGCGACCAGCGGCAGGCGCGCCGCATAATCCTCGATGTGCCTGGCCAGATCGGCCATGAAGGCGTTGCTGCCGATCGGCAGGAAGAATTCGAGATGCGCCGGCCGCGAGGGCAACGCGACCTGGTCGACGACCGGTAGATAACCGAGTTGCTTGGCCGCCTCCATCACGCGCTGCCGGTTGGCGGCACTCGCCCCCGGCCGGTTGTTGAGCACGCGGTCGACCGTCGCGGTCGACAGGCCGCAGCTCCTGGCAATATCCGAAACGGTGGCTTTCATGTCGCAACCATATGGCGATGCGATCCAGTGCCTCGACGGTCAGCCGGCCCCGGCTGCTCAGCCGGGCCGTTGTGTGCCCTCGACCAGCGCGTCATGGATCTCCTTGTCCGACATGCCGGTGATGACGCGTTCGACTTCGGCGACGCTGGTCTTCTTCGGGTCGATGTCGTCGGCGACCACCTTGCCGCGGCGCATAACCACGATGCGGTCGACCACCTGAAAGACATGATGGATGTTGTGGGCGATGAAGATGCAGGAATGGCCGGAATCGCGGGCACTGCGCACGAAGCTCAGCACGCCTTGCGTTTCGGCAACGCCGAGATTGTTGGTCGGCTCGTCGAGGATGATGAGATCGCTGTCGAAATGCATGGCCCGTGCAATCGCCACCGCCTGCCGCTCGCCGCCGGAGAGCGAGCCAATCGGCGTCGTCGGCGGTATGTTCTTCGAGATGCCGACCTGCTTGAGCAGGTCGCGGGCAACCACGTTCATCGCCTCCTGGTCCATGCGGTTGAGGAAACGCGGCGGTCTGATCGGCTCGCGTCCGAGAAACAGGTTGCGGGCGATCGACAGCTGCGTCACCAGCGCCGAGTCCTGGTAGATCGTCTCGATGCCATGGGCGATGGCGTCGCTGGTGCTGCGCAGATTCACCTTCTTGCCGCGGATGAAGATGTCGCCGCTGGTCAGCGGAACCGCACCCGACAACACCTTGATCAGCGTCGATTTGCCGGCGCCGTTGTCACCGAGCAGGCCGACGATCTCCCTTTCGTTGACATGGAAATTGGCATCCACCAGCGCCTGCACGCGGCCATAGGACTTGCGGATGTTTGTCATGCGGATCAGTGGCTCGACCATCGTCTCAAGTCCCTGCCTGATGCCGGCGTTCCAGCCATGAGTGGAGCGCCATCATGCCGAGGATGATGGCGCCGATGAAGATGTTGTAGGCAAGGCCCGGCACGCCGATCAGCACGATGCCGTTGCGCATGACGCGCAGGATCAGGATGCCGAGCACCGTGCCGATGATGGTGCCGCGCCCGCCGGTCAGCGCCGTACCGCCGATCACCACCATGGCGATGACTTCGAGCTCGTAGCCGGTGCCGCTGTTGGGGTTGGCCGCCGAGGTACGCAGCGAGCTGATGACGCCGGCAAGCGAGGCCAGGATCGACGACAGGATGAACAAGCCGATCTTGACGCCGCTGACATTGACGCCGCGGGCCCTTGCAGCACTTGGGTTGCCGCCGGCCGCCTGGATCCAGTTGCCGGTCCGGCTCTGCGTCAGCACGTAGCCGAGCGCGATTGCCGCCGCGATAAACCAGAACAGCGACATATAGATACGGAACGGCCCGATGAAGAAATCGCCGACCAGCGCTTCCGCAAGCCAGCTGCCCTCGGCGCTCCAGGTCCGCTGCGGAAACCCGTTGGTGACGAACAAAGCGGTGCCGCGCACCACCAGCAGCATGCCAAGCGTCACCAGGAAGGACGGGATCTTGAGCTGCGTCACGAACCAGCCATTGACCAGGCCGATGAAGGCGGCGACCACCAGCGCAACGACGAAGCCTGCTTCAAGCGAGGTGACGCCGCTGTTGAACAACGTCCACATCAGGACCGGCGAGAAGCCGAACACCGAGCCGACCGAGAGGTCGAATTCGCCAGACGTCATCAGCAGTGTCATCGCCAGCGCGATCAGCCCGAGCTCGACCGTGAAGGCCAGCGTGTTTGAGATGTTCTGCGGCGACAGGAAGTCGTGATTGATGCCCCAGAACACGGCGATCTCGACGACAAGCAGCACGAACGGCCCGAACTCGGGCCGCGCGATCGAGCGTTGGATAAGGGAATGATTTTCCACCTTGGACCCGCGATAGGATTGGAACTGGCCGAGACCGCAGCCGGATTCGGCGGAATAATGAGGCAGTCACGGCCGCCGGAGCGGCCGTGACCAACTCGATCGCGGATTTATTTGCCGGACAGGATCTTGTCGTAGACTGCCGCGGTGTCCTTCTCGTAAAGCGCGCCGGTGATCACGTCGAAGCCGGGCGGAATACCGCTCGCCGCCATGTTGGCGAGCGAGAGCGCGACATAGCTGGTCGCCTGAGGATCCTGCCACTGCCCGGCATTGACGTAGCCGTTCAGCACTTCCTGGGTGGTGTCGAGCGAGTTGCCCCAGCCGACAACCGGGATTTCGCCCGGCTTGACGCCGACCTGGTCGAACACCCGCTTGATCGAACCGGTGACAAGGTCGCCAAGACCGATGACTGCCTTGACCTTGGCCCTGTTGGCGGTGAGGTAATCGACCATACGGTTGATCACTTCGGCCTGATCGAGCGTCGCTTCGGTGATTTCATAGGTGATGCCGAGCGGCTCGAACACACTCTTGATGCCTTCCTCTTCCTGGACGCCATAGGTGGCGCCGGGAATTTCAACCGGCATCCAGACGAAGTCGCCCTTCTTCACCAGGCCCTTGTCGACCAGGTACTGCGCCCAATGCTTGCCGAAGGTGACGTTGTCGCCGCCGACATAGGCGTTGAAGTCCGCCTTCGGGTCGGGCGTGTTGAAGTTGATGATCGGGATGTTCGCCGCCCGCGCTTCCTTGACGATCTCGACAAGGCTGCCCGGATCGGGGCTGGTCGTGGTGATGCCGTCGGCCTTGGCGGCGATTGCGGCGCGAACAGCCTCCTGTTGAGACGCCACGTCGCCATTGTGGAACGAGGTGTTGACGGTATTGCCGGTGTCCGTCGCCCATTGCTTGGCGCCGGCAAGGAAGTAGGTCCAGACCGGATCGGCCGGGCCGCCATGCGAAATCCAGTAAAACGTCTTGGCCTGTGCCGCGGCCGGAATGGCCAGCGCCACGATCAAGCCAAGTACAAGCAGTCTTAGCCTCGTCAGCATTTGATTTCCTCCCATTTGAACCGAACTCCTCCTCCGACGACGATCACGGCCAAAAACCGTGATCGCATTTTGCCAGCGTCGACCTGGGTGCATCAGAGCATCCCCTTTTTCGATTGATGGCAAGCCTCATCTGCAAGTGGTAGTTGGCGCAAACCAAGGCGCCATCAGCTCTTCCATCAGATTGCATCAGTTCGCGTGATATTTTCCAGGCAGGCGCCTGCCGGACAGCGGGAGCTTAGATCAGGTCGGCTCTGGCGAGGGCCCGCATCAGATGGCTTGCGCCATAGGTCCAGTGCGGGCAGTCGGGCGACAGCCGCACGCGGTTGACCAGGGCGCCGAACTTCTCCGACGAGATGGTGACGATGTCGCCGACCTTGTGGGTAAAGCCCTTGCCTTTTTCGCCGCGATCTTTCGACGGCACGAACATGGTGCCGAGATAGAGCGCCAGCCCGTCGGGATATTGATGGTGCGGCCCCATTGCGGCGGCGACCAACTCTTCCGGCGAGCGGCTGATCTCGGCCATCGAACTGGCGCCCTCCAGCGAAAATCCGTCCTCGCCCTCGACCTTCAGGCGCACGATCGCCTGCTTCACGTCGCCGATGGAAAAGGTCTCGTCAAACAGCCGGACGAAGGGGCCAAGTGCTGCCGAAGCGTTGTTGTCCTTGGCTTTTCCGAGCAGGAGCGCCGAGCGCCCCTCGACGTCGCGCAGATTGACGTCGTTGCCGAGCGTAGCGCCGACAATCCTGCCGCTGCTGGCGGCAATTACGGCAATCTCCGGCTCCGGGTTGTTCCATGTCGAAACCGGATGCAGGCCGACATCGGCGCCGAAGCCGACCGAGGCCATCGGCTGGCATTTGGTGAAGATCTCGGCATCGGGGCCGATGCCGACTTCCAGATATTGCGACCAGGCACCGCGAGCGATCAGCTTGGCCTTGATCTCCATCGCTTCTGGCGAGCCGGGCTTGAGCTTCGACAGATCGTGGCCGATCAGCCCGGCAATGTCGGCGCGAATGGCGTCGGCCTTTTCCGCCGAGCCGCGCGCCTGCTCCTCGATGACGCGCTCGAGCAGGCTGACGACGAAGGTGACGCCAGACGCCTTGATCGCCTGCAGGTCGACCGGGGAAAGCAGGTATGGTTTTTGTGGATCGCGCGCGGTCTCGAAACTGTTGACGGCAATGGCATCGAGCGGGCCGATCGGCCGCCCCTTGGCCGAGCGGACATGCCCTGCCGGATCCGGCAATTCGCAAACGTCGCGTATAGTCGGTGCCACAGGTGACGTAATGTCGAAGACAGTGCCGTCACGCACCGTGACCACCAGCGGGTGGGGAGCATCGCTCGTCATGGCACGGCCAAGGAAGAGGCCTTCGGATGGCAAGTGTGTGGCGTTCGTCATGGCTTACGGTTCCTGTTGTCTCGGTCCGGGTGTCGCGGTCGTTGCGGCCGATGAACGGCCGCAAAATAGGCTTGTCGTTCGACGGCGGCACTTTCACCAAATTCCCGCCAAAGGTCTATCCCGCTTCCAGGGCGAGCTTTGTCAATTCTTTCAAGCGGTCTTTGCATCGCTGGACCTTGATCGAGCCTGACGTGCGCCAATGGCGACGGAAAACGCTCTTTCAAAATAATGAAACCGTCGCTAGGGTTTTCACCGACTAAGATCCCTAGGTGACGCTTGCCCTTACGGTTTTCCGATCCAATCTGGCAGAAGTCGCGGACAGCCACCGCGTTCCAGTCGCTTTTTCCAGCCGGCCGACGCGCCGATGTCGTTATCGTCGGCGGCGGCATGATGGGGCTGTCGACCGCCGGGCACGCCGCCCGGCGCGGCCTTGCCGTCCAGGTGCTGGACGCCGGCGAAATTGGCAATGGCGCATCCGGCCTGAACGGCGGCCAGGTCATTCCCGGCCTGAAATACGATCCGGACTGGCTGCTGGAGCATTTTGGTCTCGAACGCGGCGAGGCGCTCGTCAACTTTGCCGCCTCGACCGCGAATGCCGTCTTCGAATTGATCCGCGATGAAAAACTGGCGGTGCCGTTCGTCCGCAACGGCTGGATTCAGGCCGCGCATACCGAGACCGCGTTGAAAGCGGCGGCGAACCGGGACCGGCAGTGGCGGGCGCGGGGCGCCGATGTCCGGTTGCTGAGCGCGACCGAGATTGCGACGATGACCGGCGCGCAAGGCTATCTCGGCGGCTGGCTCGACCGTCGCGCCGGTGTCATCGACCCGCTCGCCTATACGTCGGAGCTGGCGCGCATCGCTGCAGCGGCGGGTGTGAAGATCGCCGAGCGCCAGAACGTGATGCAGATCAGCAAAGATGCCGGCATTTGGCACGTTTCGACGAAAAGCGGCGCCGAACTCAAGGCCAAGGCGGTCGTCCTGGCGACCAACGCCTATACCGGCGGCCTGCTCCCCGGCCTCGCTGAGACCATCGTCCCGTTGCATTCCTTCCAGATCGCGACGGCGCCGCTGTCGTCCAATCTCGCGGCGGCGATCCTGCCGGAGGGGCAGGCGGTGTCGGATTCGCGCCGCATCCTCGTCTATTACCGCAAGAGTGCCGACGGCCGGCTGGTGCTCGGCGGGCGCGGCCGCATGGCGCTGCCGAACGGCCCGGCCGACTGGGCGCATCTCGAACGCGCACTGCTGCGGCTTTATCCGGCGCTGTCCGATGTTGCTATCGAAAAGCGCTGGTTTGGCCGGGTGGCAATGACACCCGACCATCTCCCTCACATCCACGAGCCCGAGAAGGGCCTGCTGGCGGTGGTCGGCTGCCAAGGCCGCGGCATCGGCCTGATGACCGCGCTTGGTGAGCGCATCGCCTCCTATCTGTCGAGCGGCGACATCAGGCAATTGCCGTTCCCGGTCTCGCCGATCCGGCCGATCCCGTTTCACGCCTTTCGACAGGTCGGCGTTGCCGCGACCATCGCCTGGTACCAAATGCTCGACGCGTTCGAACGCTGATTTCATACCCGAACGTGAAACAGCTTGACAGTTTCACGGATATGAAAAAGGCTTAGTCGATTTCAAATTCCGTGGGCAGTCGATGTCGACCATCGCCGTAACGCAGCCTCTGCCGGAAACCCGATCTTCGCCGGGGTTCCGTTTCGCCATGCTGCTGCCCGGCGGGCTGGTCACCTTTCTGCTGATCCTTTTCGCCCTTGGCCTGGTGTTCTTCCTCGCCTTTCGCGGCAATGACGGCTCGCTGCTCGGCGCTGGTTTCACCCTTGCGAATTTCGTCACTGTGGCCACCGATCCGCTGTACTGGACGGTGACGCTGCGCTCGCTGTGCATTGCCGGCCTGGTGACGCTGGCAACGGTCGTCACAGCCTATCCCGTCGCCTACTACCTTGCCTTCCATGCCGGGCGGCGGCGCGGGCTGCTGTTGTTTCTGCTGACCCTGCCGTTCTGGACCAGCTATCTCCTGCGTGTCTTCGCTTGGAAGATCGTGCTGGCTTATAATGGCGTACTGAACTCGGCGCTGATCGAAAGCGGCATCTGGTCGGAGCCGACATTGGCCTTCCTCAACACGCCGGCAGCGGTCGTCGTCACGCTTGCCCACGCCTATGCGCCGTTCGCCATCCTGCCTATCTACGTGGCACTGGAGACGATCCCGAAATCGCTGCTCGAAGCCGCTTCCGATCTCGGCGCCAGGCCGTTCACCAGCTTCCGCCGCGTCGTGCTGCCTAACTCGATGCCGGGCGTGCTGGCGGCTGCCCTCGTCGTCTTCGTGCCGACGGTCGGCGACTACGTGACGCCGGCGCTGGTCGGCGGCCCGGCAAGCACGATGATCGGTACGCTGATCCAGGCCGAGTTCGGCAAAGCCAATGACTGGCCGTTCGGCGCGGCACTCGCCGTCGCCGTCATGCTGGTCATCCTCGCCTTGGTGCTGGTCGTGCGCTTCGCCGACCGCAGATACGGCAGCCGCACATGAACACGGCGCGTATCGATGCAAAGCAGGGCGGCGGCTGGCTCGGCGCCTATGTCCTTGCCTATCTGGTGTTCCTGTATCTGCCGATATTGCTGATCCCGCTGTTTTCTTTCAACAATTCGATCCAGGCGGCATTTCCGCTGCAAGGCTTCACGCTTGAATGGTACGGCACGCTTTACGGCAATTCGGCGCTGTCCGGCGCGCTTGCCACCAGCCTCGTCATTGGCGCAGTTGCCGCCACCGGCGCAACGCTGTGCGGCATCACCGTGTCCTACATGGATCTCTATGGCCGCTCGCCGCTGGCCGCCACGATCAGTGCCATTGCCCGGCTGCCGATCCTGATCCCCGGTGTTATCGTCGGCATCTCGCTGCTGATCCTGGTCAACCTCATTGGCTTCGGGCCGTCACGCATTGCCATCGTGCTTGGTCACATATTGGTCGCGCTGCCGACGACGGTGGTGATCATGCGCAGCCGCTTCGCCGCCATCCCGAAGACCATCCGCGAGGCAGCACTCGACCTCGGCGCCTCCGACTGGACGACATTCAGGCGGGTGATGCTGCCGCTCAGCCTGCCCGCCATCGTTTCAGCATTCATGCTGGCCTTCCTGACCTCGTTCGACGAGTTCATCGTCGCCTTCTTCCTCGCCGGGAGCGAGCCGACGCTGCCGCTCTATATCTGGAGCCAGCTGCGCTTCCCGAAATCGCTGCCGACCGTCATGGCGCTGGGCACGGCAATCCTGGCCGTGTCCTTCGTCATCGCCGCACTTGCCGAAATCCTGCGCCATCGCGGGCTTGCTGCCGCTCAGCGGCCAGCCCCTGCTAACCTGTCAAAACCAGAAGAAACCGAAAGAGGAGAACTGCAATGGCATTCGACCTGAAATCGATGACTGCAAAGACAGCGCAAACCGGACTGGCCGCCTTCGCGCTGGCGCTTGCGTCGACCGCCGCATTTGCCGGCGACAAGCTGCAATATTTCACCTGGTCGGGCTACGAACTGCCCGACTTCAACAAGAGCTTCCTCGCCGCGCACCCTGATGGTGTGGAAGCCTCGATGTTCGGCGACGACGATGATGCCTTCACCAAGGTCAAGGCTGGCTTCCGCCCCGATGTCGCGCATCCCTGCTACGACAAGGTGGCGCGCTGGAACAAGGAAGGCCTGCTGCAGCCGATCGACACCAAGCGCATCAAGAACTGGGATTCGATCTTCCCCGTCTTCAAGAACCTGCCCGACCTGCAGGCTGGCGACGGCAAGGTCTGGATGGTGCCGTGGGACTGGGGCAACACCTCGATCCTCTATCGCGCCGATCTGGTGAAAAATCCGGAAGCCAGCTGGAACCTGCTTTGGGACAAGCAATATGCCGGCCGCATGGCGACCATCGATGCCGTGCACGATACACCGGTGGTGGCGGCCCTTCTTGCCGGCGTCAATCCGTTCGACATGACGGCGGAGCAGATGGACAAGGTTGCGGAAAAACTGCGCGAGCAGCGCCCGCTGCTCTCGAACTACACCACCGACATGACCTCGGTCGAACAGGCGCTGGCGAGTGGGCAGTTGGTCGCCGCCATGACCTGGAACGCCTCGGCCACCTCGCTGAAGAAGCAGGGCGTGCCTGTCGAGTTCATGAAGCCCAAGGAAGGCATGCTGACCTGGGCTTGCGGCTTCGTCATGCTCAAGGACGCCAAGAACGTCGATCTTGCCTATGATTTCATCAACAGCCGGCTGGAAACGGACTCGGGCAAATACCTGATCCAGGCCTACGGCTATGGCAGCTCGACCAGCTCGGCTTTCGCCGCCGTGCCGAAGGAGGAGCTGGAGAAACTGCAGCTGCCGTCCGACCCGGAAGTGATGCTGAAGACCACCGTCTTCACCGGGCCGATGAAACAGAATGACGAACTCGCCAAGATGTTCGAGAAGGTCAAGGCGGGCGGCTGAACCTGGTCTTCCCTTCTCCCCTTGTGGGAGAAGGTGGATTGGCGCGCAGCGCCAAGACGGTTGAGGGGTGTTGGAAGGAATGAGGCGTTGTTGTTTTCTGGAACACCCCTCATCCGACCGAGCTTCGCTCGGCCACCTTCTCCCACAAGGGGAGAAGGGAAGACCGCGCGGCGCCGGCCAAAAATACTGTAACGAGGTCGAACGGATGGACATGCTGGACGAAGCGGCTGAGAAGCCGAAGGACGACGCCGACGTCAGGGTCGGCCGGCGGGTGCGGGCGCTCAGGCTGGAGCGCAATCTCTCGCTGGCCGAACTTGCCGCCAAAGCCGGCGTCTCGATCGGTGCGCTGAGCCAGATCGAGCGCGGCATGTCGTCATTGCGGGTACGAGTGATCTGGCCGCTCGCCGCCGCGCTCGACATCGAGCCGTCGGCGCTGATTGCCGACGGTAACGATGCCGGCAACGATCTCTATTGCGTGCGCGCCAACAGCCGGCGGCAGATCCCGGTCAAGTCGGAAGGCATTGCCAAGGCACTGCTGTCGCCGCCGGCCGCCACGCTCACCGGCATGTTGGTGACGGTGGAAGCCGGTGGCGGCACCGCCGAAGCCTATGCTCATGCCGGCCACGAATTCGGTTTCGTCCTGTCGGGCGAGGTCGAGCTCGTGGTCGATTCAACCACCTATGGGCTGAAGGCCGGCGACAGCTTCGCCTTCAAGAGCACCTTGCTGCACGCCTTCCGCAATCCGGGCAGCGAGCGCTGCCAGATCCTGTGGGTCAACACGACCAAGCCGTCCGAGGTTCGCGATGGCGCCTGATCCTCTCGTCCGGCTGGACAAGGTCTCCAAGATATTCCTCGGCGGCATCGTCGGGCTCGAGTCTGTCGATCTCGACATTGCCCGCGGCGAGTTCCTGACCTTGCTCGGGCCGTCCGGCTGCGGCAAGACCACCAGCCTGCGGGTCATCGCCGGCTTCGAAAGCCCGTCGAGTGGCAGGGTTCTGCTCGAAGGCGGCGATATCACGGCACTCAGGCCTTTCGACCGTCCCGTCAACACCGTATTCCAGGATTACGCGCTGTTCCCGCACATGAACGTCGCCGAAAATGTCGGCTTCGGCCTGTCGCTGCGCAAGCTTTCCAGGGCAGAACAGGCAAAGCGCGTCGGCGAAGCGCTCGACATGGTCGGCCTTGCTGACAAGCTCGGCGCCCGCGTGTCGGAATTGTCGGGCGGCCAGCGCCAGCGCGTCGCGCTTGCCCGCGCCATCGTCTGCGAACCGCGCGTGCTGCTGCTCGACGAGCCGCTGTCGGCGCTCGACGCGCATCTGCGCGAACAGATGCAAGTCGAATTGAAGCGGCTGCAGTCGCAGCTCGGCACCACTTTTATCATGGTCACCCACGACCAGACCGAAGCGCTGTCGATCTCAGACCGCATCGTCGTCATGAACAAGGGCCGCATCGAGCAGATTGCGCCGCCGGCGACTCTTTACGATCGACCCGCCACCAAATTCGTTGCCAGCTTCATCGGTACCATGAACCTTCTGCAATCGCGCTTTGTCGGCCGTGATGGCGAGCGCTTGCGGTTCACCGCCGGCGCCCTGCCGCTGGAGGCCCTTTCGGAAACAGGCGAGTTGCCTGGCGAAGGCGCGGTGCGCACCATCGGCGTGCGTCCGGAGGATCTTTTGGCGGAGACCGAGGCCGCGGCCGGCACTGCACCGGTGCGGGTGAGCAGCATCGTCTTCCACGGCCGCACCTTGCGCCTGCATGCAGAGCTGGGGCAGGGGACACAGGTGGTGATCGACGCGCCGCGCCGGGCGGAGGGTTTTCAATTCAGCGTCGGCGACGTGGCGCATATCAGCCTGCGTCGTGGCGCCAACTGCCCTATGCTGCCCAGCTAGTCTGACTTTCAAACTTCCAGAAAACCGGAGCACGGCCCGTGAGCAATCATCTCAACTTCTTCATCGACGGCAAGTGGGTCGGTCCCGTGGTGGCGGCAACACTGGACGTGGTCGATCCGTCCACCGAAGAGGCCTACACGAAAATCTCGGTCGGTTCGAAAGCCGATGTCGACAAGGCCGTGGCGGCGGCCAAGGCGGCATTCCCAGCGTTCTCGCAGACCAGCAAGGCCGAGCGCCTGACGCTGCTGAAGCGCATCCTCGAAGTCTATAATGAGCGCTACGAGGATATCGCCCAGGCGGTCAGCCAGGAAATGGGCGCGCCGATCAGCTGGGCGCGCGAGGCGCAGGCCTGGGCGGGCAGGGCGCATATGGAAGCCACCATCAAGGCGCTGGAGGATTACGAATTCAGTGAGAAGCGCCGCGGCACCATGGTGGTCAAGGAACCGGTCGGCGTTTGCGCGCTGATCACACCGTGGAACTGGCCGCTCAACCAGATCGTCTGCAAGGTGGCGCCGGCGATCGCTGCCGGCTGTACCGTCGTGCTGAAGCCATCCGAGATCGCGCCTATCAGCGGCATCATCTTTTCAGAGGTTATGGAGGCTGCCGGCACGCCGAAGGGCGTTTACAACATGGTCAACGGCACCGGTCCCGATGTCGGCCAGGTCATGGCCGGCCATCCCGATGTCGACATGGTCTCGTTCACCGGTTCGACCCGGGCCGGCATCATCGTCGCCAAGACGGCGGCCGAGACTGTCAAGCGCGTTGCGCAGGAGCTCGGCGGCAAGTCAGCCAACATCCTGCTCCCCGACGCCGATTTCGAAGCGGCCGTGCTCCAGGGCGTCAACGCCTGCTTCGGCAATAGCGGCCAGTCCTGCGACGCGCCGACGCGCATGCTGGTGCCGGCCGCCCGTCACGACGAGGCGCTGACCATTGCCAAAAAGGCCGCTGAAGCGCACAAGGTCGGCGACCCGCGCTCGGAAGAGACCAGGCTCGGGCCGGTGGTCAGCAACATCCAGTTCGACAAGATCCAGCGGCTGATCGAGGCCGGCATCGCCGAGGGCGCTACGCTGGTCACCGGCGGCCCGGGCAGGCCGGAGCACCTCAATCGTGGCTACTATGTCAGGCCGACCGTCTTCGGCCACGTGACGCCCGGCATGACGATCGAAAAGGAGGAGATCTTCGGTCCGGTGCTGTCGGTCATCTCCTATGACGACGATGATGATGCGGTGAAGATCGCCAACGACACCGTCTACGGGCTGGCAGCCTACGTGCAGTCCCGGGATATCGACCATGCCCGGAAGATTGCCGGCCGGCTGCGCGCCGGACAGGTGTCGATCAACTATCCCGAATGGGACACGTTCGCGCCTTTCGGCGGCTACAAGCAGTCCGGCAACGGCCGCGAATATGCCGACTGGGCGATCCACGATTTCCTCGAGATCAAGGGCATCATCGGCTACGGCGCCTGAACCTTCGATATCCGGCAAGCTACCAACCGAAATGTGGTTGCGAGCGTTGGTGCTCCAGCACCAGCGCTCGCATCATTTCTGTTCGGCTGGGACGCTGGCAGCTGAACGGCCACGACGATTCCGTGGCCGCAATGTGAGCGCGAAGCAGGACCTCCTCAGATCGTCTTGACGTAGCCCGCCAGCTGATCCGCCACCGTGCCCCAGCCGTCGTAGAAGCCCATCTCCTCGTGGCTGTTGCGCGTGGCTTCGTCGCGGTGGATGGCGGTCGCCGTGTAGCGCGTCACCTTGCCCTCCGATTGCAGCGAGATGACCGCCGTGATGAAGGGGTCGCCTGACGGCCGGTAGCCGGGCAGCAGCGCGTCGGTCCAAACCAGCCGCTCGTTCGGGACGATCTCGAGGTAGCAGCAACGGCGGTCGTTGACCTCCTTGCCGTCCGGCGACTGCATGCGGGTCCGGAACAGACCGCCGGGCCGCAGGTCGATTTCGCAATCGGTGATGATCCACGGCTTCGGCGTGAACCATTGGCGGACATGCTCGGGCTTCGTCAGGGCCGTCCACAGCAGTTCTGGCGGCGCCTCGATCGTCCGTTCGAGCACGAGGTCGAGCTTCGGATTTAGCTGGAACAGCGGGACCATATTCATTTGTCTTTCTCCTTGAGTTTCAGGACGTAGTCGTCGAACTGATCTAGGCGGCGCTCCCACAGCGCACGCTGCTCCGCCAGCCAGTTTTCCGCGAGCTTCAGCGGCTCTGGCGCGAGCCGGTAGGTCCTGACGCGGCCGGCCTTCTCCGAACGCACCAGCCCGCAGCCTTCCAGAACCCTGAGATGCTCGATAAAGGATGGCAGGGCCATTTCGAACGGCTGGGCAAGCTCGCTGACCGAGGCGGGGCTTCGGTTCAGCCGCTCGACTACGCGCCGCCGGGTCGGATCGGCGAGCGCCCGGAAAATGCCGTCGATCGGCGGGGGGCTTTCGGTCTGCAGGCTCGTCATGGTCATTTCCTTGCGTCGGCCATTCCGCATGGCCAAAGTTAACTCGGGAATCACTTAGGGAAATTCCTTACTATTGGCAAGCGCGAAAATCACGGATGCCCGGCGAGGCCGCTGGAAAAGTGAGAGGCGCGGTTTTAGGGTGCCGCTAGATTCGACCGATCCGAGGATCCGTTTTGACGATCACCATGTACGGCATTACCAATTGCGATACGGTCAAGAAGGCGCGTTCCTGGCTGGCGAGCCATGATGTTGCCTATCGCTTTCATGACTACAGGGTCGAAGGGCTGGATGCGGATCGGCTGAACGGCTGGTCAAGCAAGATCGGCTGGGAAATCCTGCTCAACAAGGCGAGCACGACATTCCGCGAATTGTCGGACGAGGACAGGCTGGGTCTGGATGAAAAGAAAGCCAAGGCGCTGATGCTGGCCAAACCAACGATGATAAAGCGGCCGGTGCTGGAGCTTGGCGATAGGATTCTCGTCGGCTTCAAGCCTGATGTTTATCAGCAGGCGGTGAGTGGGTTGAAGGCGTAGCGGGACGGCGAGGCTTCGCGGCTTCGTTCCAGCTTGGGTTCCTCGCCCCCACGAAAGTGGGGAGAGGTGGCTCGGCGAAGCCGAGACGGAGAGGGGGAGCACTCGACGAAAACCCCCTCTCCGGCCGCTTCGCGGCCACCTCTCCCCCGCTTCGCGGAGGGCGAGGAACCCAAGTCTTGAGGGGTCGGAGGGAAGCACCCCCTCTGGCCGCCGCTACGGCTTTCGCCAATCTCCAAAGTCACGGGACGCAGGCTCGCGCTTCAATCCGTCCCGCGCAGATACGCCGCAAGCGCCACCGCATTATTGTGGTTCTCGTCATGCGCGCCGTAGAGCAGCGTCACCCGGCCTTTGCCCAGCAGAACGCGCAGCTGCCCGACCGCCTCGCCATTCCGGTCGAGCTCATCGCGGTATCGCTCCTGGAATTCTTCCCAGCGCGCCGGCTCATGGCCGAACCATTTGCGCAACGCATTGCTTGGCGCGATCTCCTTAAGCCAGACCGTTAGCGCGGCGTATTTTCCGCGGACGCCGCGAGGCCATATCCGGTCGACGAGCACACGCTGCCCGTCACCGGGCGCGGGCTGCTCGTAGATGCGCTTGACCGCGAGCTCCATTGCCAACTCCACATGGGCCAGCAGGCGCAGCTGCTTGCCGGCCCTATCTAGAGGCCCACTTGGCCTAGACCCACTCGCCCTTGCGCATCACCGGCACGCGGCTGCCATCCTTATGGACGCCGTCTATGTCGATCTTGTCCGAGCCGATCATCCAGTCGATGTGGATGAAACTCTTGTTGCCGCCGCGCGCCGCGATCTCGTCCTGGCTGAGCGAGGCGCCGTCGACGAAGCACTTCGAATAGCACTGGCCAAGTGCGATGTGGCAGGCGGCGTTCTCGTCGAACAGCGTGTTGAAAAACAGCAGCCCGCTCTTTGCGATCGGCGAGGAATGCGGCACCAGCGCCACCTCGCCGAGACGGCGCGAGCCCTCGTCTGTGTCCAGCACCTTCTGGAGCACATCCTCGCCCTTCGTGGCCTTGGCCTCGACAATGCGCCCCGCCTCGAAACGCACCGCAATGCCGTCGATCAGCGTGCCCTGGTAGGATAGAGGCTTTGTACTCGTGACATGACCTTCGACGCGCCTTGCATGCGGCGTGGTGAAAACCTCTTCGGTCGGGATGTTCGGATTGCAGGTAATGCCGTTCTTGGCGGTCGAGGCGCCGCCCATCCACTCGTGGCCATCGGCCAGCCCGACGGTCAGGTCGGTGCCGGGACCGGTAAAATGCAGCGCGTGGAAATTATGGCCGTTCAGCCATTCGGTGCGGCTCTTCAATGCCGCATTGTGTGCCGTCCAGTTACCGATCGGGTCGTCGACATCCACCCGCGAGGCGGCAAAGATGGCGTCGGCGAGCTTGGCCACGGCGACGTCTTCGGCATCGTCCGGAAATACCTGCTTGGCCCAGGCCTTATCGGGATACGCCACGATGTTCCAGTTGATGTCGAAGCCGGTGATCTTCTCCAGCGCCGGCTGGTAGGCCATCGAATTCGCCTTGTTGGCGCGCGTTACCTTTGTCGGGTCCTGCGCCGAAAGCAGCGAGGGATCCTCGCCGCGCACGGCAAGTCTCGCCGCATTGTTGGCGAAGGCTTTCGCCATGCCTTCATAGAGCCAGCCGGCGGCGCGGTCGAAGCCGGCGTCGGCGCCGTAGCGGAAGCGTGCCAATGTGATCTCGTCGTCGTTGAAGATCGGCGTCACCAGGCCCGCACCTGCCTTGTAGGCGTGCTCGACGATCCGCCGCGTCAAAGGCAGCGCCGCAATCGAGGAGGTCAGCACCAGATCCTGCCCCGGCTGCAATTGCAGCCCGACCTTGACGGCGACCTCCGCCAGCCTGTCGAGCTTCACCGGGTCGATGCTTGCGGAAACGCCGCGCGAATGTGTGGTCATGATCCTGCCTGCCGTGATTTGGGGACTGTTTCTTACATAGACCGGCATCGCGGCCCTTTCCACCGGTGATGTGTCGGCAGGCTTAGCCCGCGCTTTCGAGCGACCTGAACTGCGCCATCGTCGCCTCGATCTCTTCGCGGATCCAGATCTTGAAATCCCTGACCTTGCGGCTTTCGCTCTTGCTGGCCGAGGTCACCAGCCAGTAGCCGAGGCCGCTCTGCGCGCGCACGCCGAACGGCGCGACGAGACGGCCGTCGGCCAGTGCGTCGGCGGCCAGCAATTGCCAGCCGAGCATGACGCCGTGGCCGGCAATCGCCGATTCCAGGCACAGCATCGGATCGGTGAAGCGCGCGCCCTTCATGAAGGCGACCGGCTCGACCCCGGCTGCTTCGAACCAGCTTTCCCAGCTGATCATCGACCTTTCGTCGGTGATCGCACAGGTCAGAGCGAGGTCGTCGATCGTCTTCAGCCTGCTGGCGATCGCCGGCGAACAGACCGGGAAGATCTCCTGCGCGAGCAGCAATTCGGCCCGCCCGCCTGGCCATTTGCCGTCGCCGAGCCGGATGGCGACGTCGATGTCCGAACGATCGAGATCGGCAAGCCGCACCGAGGCATCGATGCGCAGGAGCACGTTCGGATGCCGGGCGAAATGCCGCGACAGCCGCGGCAACAACCATTTTGAGGCGAAAGCCGGCGCCACCGAAACCACCAGCGTGCATTCCGAAGTTTCGTCGGCAAGCGCCACCGCCTGCGCGAGTTCGCGAAACCCGGCACTGAGCCGCGCGGTGAAGACGGCGCCGAATTCGGTAAGCACGAGGCCGGCTGGCGTTCGTTCGAACAGCGCCCGGCCGAGCTGCTTTTCGGTCCGGTTGATCTGCTGGCTGACGGCGCTCATCGACACGTTGAGTTCGCCGGCCGCCGCCGCAAGCGAACCCAGGCGGGCGACGGTTTCGACGGCACGCAAGCCGTTGAGATGGACGCGGTTCAGCATAGCCATACAGTTTTTCTAAACTCGAACGGCTGAAATCTCAATTGCCAGACGCTGCCGAACGGCGGATTCTAGGCAGGCGATGCAAATTTGAGGAGGCGAAAGTGGTGAAGATTTTATCATGGCTCGGAGCCTTTTCCCCAATCGGAACGCAGCAGCGCCGACAAGATAGCCATGCCATCAGCTGGGTGGCCGATCCGCTGTCGCATCCGGTCCTCGATACCATGTCGGAACGCGAGCTCGCCGACATGCCGTTCCGGCTGACTGCCCGGCGAACAGCCTATGAGGAGACCTCGGCAGGAACCTGTTGCGGCTGAGCTTCGAGGAACGACGGCTCTCGGCTCGCCATCTTCTGCGCTTGGCGCCGCCGTCGAGCCCGACCGCCGACCGTGGTCGCGAACATTTCTGGCCCAACAAAAGGCGGATTGTCTCACAGGCGGGCGCACCTATTGTGCACTGCGATGAACATCGTTTCGCCTTTGCGCCTGGCAATCGCCGGCATGATTGCCCTGGCCGTCGCCATGGGCATCGGCCGCTTCGTTTATACGCCGATCCTACCCGGCATGATGGAAGAGCTTGGCCTGTCGCCGGCCGATGCCGGCTGGATCGCATCGGCAAACTATCTCGGCTATCTCATCGGCGCGCTTGCCGCCACCGGCGGCTGGGCGCAAGGCCGCGAGCGCCAGCTGATGCTGACCGGTCTGGCCGCCACTGCGATCCTCGCCGGATTGATGGGCCTGACCGGCACGATGGCCGCCTTTCTCGTGATCCGTTTTCTTGCCGGCCTCGCCAGCTCCTTCGTGCTGGTCTTCATGACCAGCATCGTCTTCGGCCACCTCGCAGCGGCCGGGCGAAACGACCTGCAGGCGCTGTATTTCGGCGGCGTCGGTCTCGGCATCGCGGCGTCCTCGGCCCTGTTGGCAGTCCTCGTCACCGAACATGCCGGCTGGGCGGCGGGCTGGCTGTGGTCCGCGGTGATTTCGGCCTGCGGCTTTGCCGCCGTTGCCTTGCTGGCAGGCAACACCTCGACCGCGAACAGCGCCACCGGCCGCGAGCCGGCGCTGCCGAAAGACAGCTCGCTGGTGAAGATCATCGTCGCCTACGGCCTGTTCGGCTTCGGCTATATCGTCACGGCAACGTTCCTGGTCGCCATCGTCCGCCAGGGCGGCGGCGGCCGCATCTTCGAGGCCGTGGTCTGGATGGTCACCGGACTTGCCGGTTTTCCCTCGGTCTGGCTCTGGCAAAAGCTCGCGGCCAGAATCGGGTTTTATGCCACCTATGCTTTGGGATGCCTGGTCGAGGTGGTCGGCGTCAGCGCCAGTGTCGCCATGGGCGGGCGCATCGGCCCGCTGCTCGGCGGTCTTCTCGTCGGCGGCACCTTCATGGCCATCACCGCGCTTGGTCTGCAGACCGGCAGACAGCTTGCTCCGCAAGCACCACGCCGGATGCTGGCGGTGATGACGGCCGCCTTCGGCCTTGGCCAGATCGTCGGCCCGATCGTCGCCGGGCTGCTTGCGCAGGCCTCGGGTAACTTTTTCCTCGCCTCGATCGTGGCTGCCGCCGTCCTGCTCGCGTCCGGTGCTATCGCCTGGTCGGCTGCGCCAAAATCGCCATGATTATGGTCTTGCTCGGTTGCGGGCATCGGGCACGGGCATTTTCTTTCCAGCTAATGTGTGACCTTATGCCCGCTGAACAGCAACGCCGCTGATTTGCGCACCGACCGAGGATTTCCCCACAGTGTTCGTATCCTTCTTCCCGCAGCCGAAGCTCTTTTTCACCTCGGCCGCCGTCTGGAGTGCGGTCATGGTGGCCGTGTGGTTTCTCGGCGGCGACCAGCTAGGCGCTTTGGTCGGATTGCCCCTTCCCGCAGTGGACGCGGCGCCGATCATTGGCGTTTCCGTTTTCTGGTCGCCTCCGTTCCTTTGGTTCTACATCTATTTTACCCTTGGTGTACTGCTCTTTTACGCCTTCTGGCATTGGTATTCCCCGCACCCGTGGGACCGCTGGTCAATCCTGGGTTCCTCGCTGATCTTGTTCACGACCTATTTTCAGGTTCAGGTGAGTGTAGCGATCAATGCCTGGTACGGGCCGTTCTGGGATCTGATCCAGGGCATTGTCAGCAAAAGTGTGAAGGCCATAGAGTATGATGTTTATGCGCAGTTAATAACTTTCCTCGGCATCGCTCTGGTGGCTGTTACTGTTTACGTTCTGACAAATTTCTTTGTGAGCCATTGGGTGTTTCGCTGGCGGACAGCGATGAACGACTACTACATGTCCTACTGGCCTAGGGTGCGGAGCATCGAGGGAGCTTCCCAGCGCGTGCAGGAAGACACGATGCGCTTTTCAAAGATCATGGAAGATCTTGGGACCAGCTTTATTGACTCGATAATGACTTTGATCGCCTTCATGCCGATTTTGCTTGCCTACTCAAAGCACATTACGGCATTGCCTTTCATCGGTCAGGTGCCGCAGCCGTTGGTTTTGGCTGCGATCTTTTGGGCAATTTTTGGGACGGTATGCATTGCCACCGCCGGCATAAAGCTGCCCGGTTTGCAATTTCGCAACCAGCGCGTCGAAGCCGCTTACCGCAAGGAACTTGTTTATGGTGAGGACGATCAGTCCCGAGCGCAGCCGCCGACCGTTTCCGAATTGTTCGGAAATGTGCGCCAGAATTACTTCCGGCTCTATTTCCACTACGTCTATTTCAATGTGGTCCGTTATCTCTACTTGCAACTAAATACCATATTCCCTCTTTTTTTGATGACTCCTTCGTTGATCGCCGGAACCTTGACGTTGGGTCTCGTCAACCAGGTCAGTTCCGCGTTCAGCCAAGTGACCAGCTCGTTCCAATATCTTGTTAATTCCTGGTCAACGATCGTTGAGCTCTTGTCAGTCCACAAGCGGCTGCGAGCGTTCGAAGCCACGATTAAGGGCGAACCGCTGCCGGAGATCGATCAGCACTATCTGGAACGGGAGCAAACTGGGCTACGGCCAGAGGACCAGCCGGCAAGCTGATGATGGCGGGCCGCGATCGCTGCGGCTCAGCCGCCCACCGCCGCTTGCTTTTCGTCTGCGCGGTGCCGCGAAATATAATCGCGAAAACTGATGCACTCGACGTCCGCCTTGACGCAGACCTCGCCGGCAAAGCGCTCCAGCGCGTTCCAGTAGGCGCCGTCGTTCATCAGCGTGAAGTGGAAGCCGAGCTCAAGCGGGATGCGCTTGCCCTGGTATTGCGCATCGAAGGCGGCGCGAAAGGCCTGATAGGTCCGGTCGGCGAACTCTTCTGCCATGCTCGGCCGCTCGAAGCCGCCGGAATGTCTGACATAGAGATTGTAATCCATGGCGATCACCCGCCTTGAACTCGGCCCTTCCGGGATCTGCGGCAGCGAAAAGCGCGTGATGCCGTTGACAGTCGGCGGCTCGACCGGCCCACGCGAAACGCCGCTTGCGTCGAGCAGGAAGCCGGCCACGGGCAGCGCCTCGTAAAGCGCCGTGTTTGCCGACAGATAGGGCGCGCGGAATCCGACCACTGCCTTGCCTGCGAAATCGCGCCAGCCCTTTGGTTCGGGTGCGATGCCGTTGATCGAATAGGCGTTTTCGAGAATGTGCTTGAACGAGCCGAACTCGCTCAGCCAGTCGGCCTTGCTCCAGTCCTTGCCATCGAAATGACCACAGCCATGGCTGCCGATGTCGTGGCCTTCCCTGGCGGCGAGGTTGATCTGCTCGAGCCGCTCGGCAACTTCCTGTTTGGAGGCGCCAAAGCCGATATTCGATTTGCCGGCCGTTTTGCCCGGCGCGGTGTATTCCTTGCGCGTCTCGGGTGACAGCAGGAACACGCAGGAGACGAAATAGGTGAAATGCGCGCCTGTGCGCTGGGCCAGCGCCCGGCTGCGCTGCCATTGCGAAATGTCGCGGGCGCTGTCGAACGAGATGATGACGGTCTGCTTCGGTTTTGCCGGCGCCGCCGGCGGGTCGGCAAAAGCCGCGCCGGTAGCAAGCGCGGCAATCGACAACGCAACAACGCGGGACAAACGGGGCAAAGGCATCTGACCGGATCAAGGAATATAGAAGCACCGCCTACCGGTGAAATATGGCACGGGTGCGATCGACCTGTGCGGCCGCCGTTGGCGGCGGCTGCCGCATGAATGGGCGATTTTCCTGCCGAACCCCTTCCATGCCGGCAAAATTTCGCTAAAACGCGGGCTCATCAACCGCCCCGCCCGGGGCATGAATGGTTTTGATCCATGTCGGACGACAGTTTTATCCGCGAAGTCAACGAAGAGATTCGTCGCGACCAGGCGCATGCGCTGTGGGACCGTTTCGGTCCCGCCTTGCTCGTGCTGGCTGTGCTGGTGGTGCTCGGCACTGCTGCCGTGGTCGGCTACCGCTATTGGGACGAGACCCGCGCCAACCGCTCGGGCGATGCTTTTTCGCAGGCGCTCAAGCTCGCCAATGACGGCAAGAACGACGAGGCGCTTGCCGCTCTGGAGGCGTTGGAGAAGGATGGCTACGGCGCCTATCCGCTGCTCGCCCGCATGCGCGCGGCAACCGTCAAGGCGGACAAGGGCGACGTCGACGCCGCCGTCAAGGATTTCGACGAGGTCGCCGCCGACACCAAGATCCCCTTCGGCATTCGCGACATGGCGCGCCTCAGGGCCGCGCTGCTTCTGGTCGATCACGGCTCTTTCGCCGATGTCTCCAGCCGCGTCGAGTCGCTCACCGCCGACACCAACACGCTGCGCCATACGGCGCGCGAGGCGCTCGGCCTTGCCGCCTGGAAGGAAGGCAAGGCGGCGGACGCGTTGAAGCTGTTCGACCAGATCGCCGCGGATGACGGCGCCCCGCGCAACACGCGCGAGCGGGCAACGTTGATGTCCGAGCTGATCCGCGGCTCGGGCGGTGTATCGTAATGCATGTCGCCCAAAAGTGCGCAGCGGTTTTGGGACAACGACATGCATAGCAGATGTAGGGCCGGATGACCTTCAAAGTCGCCATCATCGGCCGGCCTAACGTCGGCAAATCGACCCTTTTCAATCGGCTGGTGGGAAGGAAGCTGGCGCTTGTCGACGACACACCCGGCGTCACCCGCGATCGCCGTGTCCACGCCGCCAAGCTCTACGATCTGCATTTCGACGTTATCGACACCGCCGGCTTCGAAGATGCTGCTGCTTCGACGCTGCCCGGCCGCATGCGCGCCCAGACCGAGATCGCCATCCGCGAGGCCGACCTGATCTTTTTCACGATCGATGCCAAGTCCGGGCTGATGCCCGACGACAAGACCTTCGCCGAGATCGTGCGCAAATCCGGCAAGCCGGTTGTCGTCGTGGCCAACAAGGCCGAGGCGCGCGGCGCCCAAGGCGGCATGCTGGAGGCATGGGAACTCGGCCTTGGCGAGCCGATCCCGGTCTCGGCCGAACATGGCCAGGGCCTGCCCGATTTGCGCGATGCGGTGATCGCGGCACTGGGCGAGGCGCGCGCCTTCGGCGAGGACGAAGAGGCCGGCGAGGAGGAGATCGCCGCCAGCGAGGTGCTGATCGGCGAAGACATCACTGACCCGGACGCCGAGCCGAGCTATGACGATACCAAGCCGATGCGCATCGCCGTCGTCGGCCGTCCCAACGCCGGCAAGTCGACGCTGATCAACGCGCTGATCGGCGAGGAGCGGCTGTTGACCGGCCCCGAGGCCGGTATCACCCGCGATTCCATTTCTGTCGACTGGGACTGGCATGGCCGCCGGTTGAAACTGTTCGACACCGCAGGCATGCGCCGCAAGGCTAGGATCCACGAAAAGCTCGAGGTGATGTCGGTGCAGGACGGCTTGCGCGCCATCCGCTTTGCCGAGATCGTCATCATCGTGCTCGACGCGACTATTCCCTTCGAGAAGCAGGATCTGCAGATCGCCGACCTGATCATCCGCGAGGGCCGTGCCCCGGTGATCGCCTTCAACAAATGGGACCTGATCGACCATCCCCAGGAGTTGCTGGCCGAGCTGCGCGAAAAAACCGAGCGGCTGTTGCCGCAGGCGCGCGGCATGCAGGCGGTGCCGGTGTCAGCCGAGACCGGCCGCGGCCTCGACAAACTGATGGATGCGGTGATCAGGACGCACAAGGTCTGGAACAGCCGTGTCTCGACCGGCAAGCTCAACCGCTGGCTGGAAGGTATTTTGGCGCATCATCCGCCGCCCGCCGTCGCCGGACGCCGGCTGAAGATCAAATACGTCACGCAGGCCAAGACGCGGCCGCCGGGCTTCGTCGTCTCCTGCTCACGGCCGGACGCGATGCCGCAATCCTATGTCCGCTATCTCTCGAACAGCCTGCGCGAGGCTTTCGACATGCCTGGCGTGCCGATCCGCATCGCCTTGCGCACCTCGGAGAACCCGTTCGCCAGCAAGGCGAAGAAGCGCCGCTGAGCTGCGCGTCTTCTGGGCGCCAGCATCAGGCTACGCTCCGCAGGCCGCTCGCGGGCAGCGCCTGCACATTTTCGGGAAGGCGATTCCACCGACACCTGCAGCAGGATGTCGGCAAGTCGCGCCGCCACCGGGTCTGGCTCGGCCTTCCTTGCGATGCGGCAACAGGCCCATCTCAGGCAGTGCGGGCAGCCCGGCGATCTCCGGCGTCATCGCCCTGACGGTGGCCGGCGCGAGTGGGGGCAGCCTCTGCACCTAATGGGCGGTGTAAGCTCCGTCCACCAGATGGTAGCTCCCAGTGATAAAGCTGGCCTGGTCGGACAAGAGGAAGCATACAAGAGCCGCTACCTCTTCCGGTTTCCCGCGCCTGCCCATCGGCTGAAGACCTGCCATGCGCCGGCTGGCTAATGCCTCCATTTGCTCCGATAAAAGAGGCGTTTCGATCCAGCCGGGGCCGACTACATTGATCCGGATGCCCATCCTGGCATATTCGATCGCCGCAACTTTGGTTAGTCCAACGACTCCGTGTTTCGCTGCCGTGTATGCGGACGCAGTTGGCAAGCCGACGGAACCGAGAACGGAGGACATGTTCACGATGGCGCCTCCGCCTCGATCCAGCATCGCGGCGATTTCGTACTTCATGCTGTAGAAAACGCCATTAAGATTGACGTTTATCAGCTTGTGCCAGTTGTCGAGCGGATAGTCTGCCGTTGCTTTTCGAACGCCGTCGATACCTGCATTGTTTACCGCCATATCCAGTCCGCCGCATTTCTGGACAGTGAACTCGATCAGCTTTTCCACGGCTGCTGCATCCGTGACATCTACCGCAAAGTCGTAGGCCCTGCCTCCTTGCGAGCTTATTTCGGCGGCTTTGCACTGCGCGGCCTCGGCATCAAGGTCGGCGACAACAACCTCGGCTCCTCCTTGCGCGAGTTGCCGTGAAACAGCGGCTCCTATTCCGGAGCCTGCGCCGGTCACAATCGCGACTTTACTATGGAAGTCAGGCTTCATCGTCTCTGTCCTATGCCCATTTTGACATAACCGAAACAGAGGCAGACGGTTATCGCAAGAAGTTTCGCTCCAATTCGCTTGTCAATCCTGTGAATTCATTTTTGCCACCACACAGCGAGACTTGGCCCGCAGCCCTTGGAATGGTAGAGACGAGGGCGGCGGTAGATGACCAGTTTCCTAGCAGGTAGAAATGGAAGAACACCACATTGCGCGCCGGGGGCTCGTGCTGGGTAGTCTGGCTCTGATGGTCTCCGGATGTACGTCGATTTCATCCGCGTTCGGACCAAGGCGTGGCCTGAATCCTCGTTACCGACGGCAGCATGTGCGGTACGACGGAAACGAGCCGGCCGGAACAATCGTCGTCGATACTTCGCAACGTTTTCTCTATGCCGTCGAGACGGACGGGTGGGCGACGCGCTACGGCGTCGGCGTCGGCGAGCAGGGACTTTCGTTCAAGGGTACAGCGACCGTCGGCCGCAAGGCGGACTGGCCGTCGTGGACACCCACCGCCAGCATGATGAAGCGCAAGCCGCGCCTGGTGCAGTATGCAGGGGGGGTCCCTGGCGGACCAAACAACCCGCTTGGTGCGCGTGCCCTTTATCTCTATCGCGACGGGCACGACACCCACTTCCGGATACATGGTACAAACGAGCCATGGACGATAGGCACAGCGGTATCGAACGGGTGCATCCGTATGATAAATGACGACGTCATTGACCTCTACGACCGTACTCCTTTGGGCACGACGGTGGTGGTTGTTTGATGGTGGGCAGGCTTGATCTCCGTTGGATGGTGAACCCTGCCAGCACGTCACCGCAAAGGTGCCGCCGGCAACCGGGTGCCAACTGTGTCATTTCTGCACTAGGCGTTGGTGTAGATCGCAGCTAACTTGGTGGGGCTGCATATCGTTCTAGTTGTGGCGATTCTATAGGCTATTCCGCCCCCGGGGAAAGGATTGCTTGATGAACAGGATATTGATTGCAATGGTTACTGTGCTCGCCGTTGCCAGCCTGAGCGGCTGCGCGAACGACTGGATCGGCAAAGGAAAGGGTAAGGCTCCGGCACCCGCTCCGGTAGAGGAACCAGTGATTAAGTAAGGACCGGCTTGTATGGGGAAGGGGTGCCAAGCCCTTCCCCATATATACGCAGCCGGGGCTTTGGCCGGCTTCATAGCATACGGCGCGGTTGGCGGGCATAGGCCGTTATTAGGTCTGTGCTTCGTGAAGTTCGGGAATGGACGCGGCGATGACGCTTGTAAGTAGCCGTCTCTTGCTTGTGGCGTTGGTGGCCCTCCCGGCAGCGGCATGTCAGACGAAAGACCTGCCGCCCCAGCCGAATTTCGTATCTTATGCCGATGGCGGAGCTGCGCCTCAAAAAAACGACGAGCGGTACTTCATCGAGTTCCGCTCCCGCTACGCCCTAAGCTACGGCCACACCTACGCAGTTTTTGGGCGCCTGGACCGGGCCGGGAGAATGATCGATCCCCAAGTCGCGGGCCTTCACCCGGCTTCGAACAGTGCGGTTCCCTATGTTCTGGGCCATATCGTGCCGGTGCCAGCCGAAACCGGGTGGAGCGACGGTGATCTGGAAGAACCATACAGATCCGCAAGCTGGCAAATCATATTGACCCGGGCCGAATACGACAAAGTCGTTGCCTACATCCGCAAGCTGCAGGCGAGCTCGCATGTCTGGCAGGCGACGGTCTTGAACTGCAACGGCTTCGTGGCGGACATCGCTCATTCCATGGGATATAAGACTCCCGCCATTCAGCTCCGGCCGCAACAATTCATAACCGAGCTTCGGGAGATGAATACATAACCAAGATTCGAGGGATGAATGGGACCGAATGCGATCGGTACTGCCCCTCCGGCTTTCGCGTCTGCGGACTAACTCGGAGAGGATCGCTGCGCCTGAAGGTCGGCCGGTGACGAAATCGAGGCGATGGGTGAACTGGCCATACTCAGGGGCAACTGCTACAGTCGCGATCGCAGAAAGGGCGCTGGTGACCTGAAGTGAGCATTGCGGCAGCCTCACTTGGCGAGGTCATTTGGGTAATCGGCATCGTTGCTTGGTACGTGATCCGGTATCCCTTCGAGCGCCGGGCAAGGCGCGTGCGAATTGTAACTGGCTACCGCTCACGTTCCGACATCGTCGGGCTTGCATCTGCTCTGTTTGGCCTCGCAATCCTGCCTGCCTTCTATGTTGTCACCGGCATGCCCGCAGCGGCTGACCACCCGGCCAGCGCGTGGGCCGTGGCTCTCGGCACAATCATCTTCTGCTCCGCGCTATGGGTTTTTCGCAGGTCCCACAAGGAACTTGGCCGGAACTGGTCGATTACGCTGGAGATCCGCGAACGGCATGAACTGGTCAGCGCCGGGCCATACGCCTTGGTCCGTCACCCTATGTACACCTCTTTCCTGCTTATGGGGCTCGGCCAGGTCTTTCTGCTGCCGAACTGGATTGCGGGCATATCGGGTTTGATTGGGTTCGCAGTCCTTTTCCTGCTGAGAGTGGACGAGGAAGAGCGTATGATGCTGGAGAATTTCGGCCCGCAATACCGTGCCTATATGGAAAAGACCAAGCGAATATTCCCTTATCTTTATTAGAGGTACGTTTGATGCGAGGCCGAGCCCTCAAGCTTTCCGCGCCCCGGCGCCTTGTTGGCGATCTGATGAGGTTTTCGATCGGCGTGCCACGGGTCGCGGTGCAGCGTCAGATGAACCTCGGCCCACTCGTAAGGGCTAGGATGGCGCAGCAGGCCAGGCCCTCGTGGACCGCGATCTTCCTGAAAGGATATGCGCTTCTCGCCCTAGAGATGCCGGAGCTGCGGCGCGCCTATGTCAAGTTGCCCTGGCCGCAGCTTTACGAGTATCCGGCAAGCGTAGCCTCGATTGCCCACGAGCGCGAATATGATGGCGAGCCGGCCGTTCTGCTGAGCTGCATCAAGCGCCCGGAGCGCTACTCCATCACGGAACTTGAGGGATCCATCCACGCGGCTCGATCACGGCCGATCCTGGAGGTCCCGGAGTTCCGGCGTGCCTTGCGCATGGCAGGTGCGCCCGCGCCAGTCAGGTGGCTGCTTATGTGGCTAGGGTTGAACATCGCCCGGCAAAGGTCAAATTACTTCGGTACCTTCCAACTGTCCGTCTATTCTGGTCTCGGTGCGGAATCACTCAACCCGCTGACACCATTGACCACGCTTCTCAACTACGGTCCCATCGGCAAAGACGGATCGGTGAATGTCCGCATCCACTACGATCACCGGGTCATGGATGGAGCGAACGTTGCACGAGCACTGGAGAGATTCGAAAAGATCCTGAACGGCATTGTCGCCAATGAAGTGATGCTGCTCGATCAAAGTGTTGCCGCTCCTGCAGGACAGAGGAACGCGACATGATTTCGCGCTGTGAATTCCGGCCAGCCGTCGTCGTGATTGGCGGCTCGGGTGGAATTGGCCGGGCAATTGCGAGCGTCGCTGCACGGGAGCGCGGTGCGGTTGTGCTGGTTGCCCGCTCGCCCGAGGGTTTGGCCGCTGCGGCGTCTGAGGTTCGGGAGAGGGGTGGCGAGGCATTCACGCTCGAGTTGGATCTCGTGGCAGGCGATGCGCCAACGCGCCTGGAGGGCTTCCTGTCCGCACACGGCCTGGTCTGTGATGTCCTGGTCAACAGCGCCGGCTATGGCCTGCGGGGCGCGACGACGGCGCTGCCTATTGATGGTCAACTCGGCATCATCGATCTCAACATACATTCCCTCACAGAACTGACCCTCCATTTTCTGCCGGGAATGGTGGCGCGCCGACGGGGCGGGGTGCTCAATCTCAGTTCCGTGGCCGGGTTCGTTCCCGGGCCTTATATGGCTCTGTACTTCGCTAGCAAAGCTTTCGTGCGCTTCTTCTCAGAGGCGCTTCACCAGGAATTGCGCCGAACCGGTGTGACGGTCACATGCGTTGCACCAGGCCCGGTGTCGACGGAGTTTCTCGCAAGGTCAGGCGCCAATCAGACGGTGCTCTTCAACATCTTGCCCAAGGTGGATCCGGAGTATGTGGCTGAACGGGCGTGGCGAGGGTTCAAATCCGGTCGTCGCCTCGTCGTACCGGGAATCTCGGCCAAGTTGGCTGCCCTTGCGGCAGCGCTCCTGCCTTCCGCAGCGCTGCTGCCCCTGGTCGGCCGGCTGCAACGCGGCGGCAATGATCAATGTCCTTGCGGTTCAGGTATGAAGTTCAAGAAATGCTGCGGTACCCGCCAGATTCAGCTACGCCGGGGCCCTCGGGGAATTAGCCCCTGACCGCAGCACGCCACCGAAAAACCTCATTGAAGCAAGAGACCGCTCGCCGATGACGGGCGTCGGCTGAAGATCAAATATGTCACGCAGGCCAAGACGCGGCCGCCGGGCTTCGTCGTCTCCTGCTCTCGCCCCGATGCGATGCCGCAATCCTATGTCCGCTATCTCTCGAACAGCCTGCGCGAGGCTTTCGACATGCCCGGCGTGCCGATCCGCATCGCCTTGCGCACTTCGGACAACCCGTTCGCCGGCAGGGCCAAGAAGCGCCACTGAGGGGAGCTTTCAGGGGCGCTGCGCCTGCGCTCGGCTCGGGAGTAACGCAAGAGCGCCGTTGCGGTGCAGGATCTTTGCTAACGCTGGCGGGACAGCACCCCCTCTGTCCTGCCGGACATCTCCCCCGCAAGGGGGGAGATTGGATTTCGCGAATGCCTTCGCCAATCTCTAACGTTGCAAGAAAGGTGCCAAGAACGAAGCTGGCAATCTCCCCCCTTGAGGGGGAGATGTCCGGCAGGACAGAGGGGGGTGTGAAGAAATTCGACGCAGGATGTGCGGTTCTGGATCGCTGTGCCTTCGGAAGTCCTGCGACGTCGCCTCAAAACTGTCTTGTCGAAACCTAAGCGACGTCTCTTAGCCCCTCATCCATCCGCGCACCTTGCGGCAACGCTTCCAGCGCTGCCTGCAGCAGGATGTCGCCAAGCCGCGCCGCGACCGCGTCGGGCTCGGCCTCCTTGCGATGCAGGAACAGCGCCATCTTGGGCAAGGCGGGCAGCCCGGCGATCTCCGGCGTCATCGCCCTGACGGTGGCCGGCAGGCCGATATCGGTGCGGATCGTCAGTCCGAGTCCGGCGGCGACGGCTGCCCAGATGCCGCCAAGGCTCGGGCTGGAGAAGGCCATCCGCCATGACAGGCCGGCACGGTCCAGCGTTTCAGTCGCCACGCTGCGCAGCAGGCACGGCGCCTCGAGCGCCACCAGCGCTAACGGCTCGCCTTCGCGCAGGCTGGTTTCGATCTGTCTTGCCGGGCCGATCCAGCGCATCTGGACGTCGGCGACATGCCGGCTGCAAGGCAGCGTCGCGCCATTGTGCCAGGCAAGCGCGATATCCAGGCTGCCCGAGGTGATCCGTTCGGCAAGCTCGTAGCTGCGCGCAATCCTGGCTTCGATCTTGACCTTGGGATGGGCGCGGGCGAAGCGCCCGAGCACTTCCGGCAGCACCGCCTCGCCGAAATCCTCCTGCAATCCAAGCCGTACCCAGCCCTCCAGCTCCACATCGTGGATGGCGGAGGCGGCCTCGTCATTGAGCTCGATCAGCCGGCGCGCATAGCCGAGCATGGTCTCGCCCGCCTCCGTCAGCGCCAGGCCGCGTCCCGATTTGCGGAAGATCGGCGTCACCGCCTGCTCCTCCAGTTTCTTCAATTGCGCGCTGATTGCCGAGGTCGAACGGCCGAGCCGGTCGGCGGCCTTGGCGAAACTGCCCAGCTCCATGCCGGTGACGAAGCTGCGCAGGACATCGAGATCGAATGTCACGCGTCGCATGGCAATAATCCTGATATTTGGGACATTACGTCAAAAATTTCCTGATATTCAGTACGAAGCTATGGCGGTAGAGACAGCGCGTCAAGACCGAATGCAGCCGGCCCATGCAGGAGCTGAACCATGTCCGCTGTCGCCACACGAGCAGATTGCAAACCGCTTCGCCCGGCCGCCGTTACCACCCCGTCAGAGGCGGCGGTGCCTCGAGCCAATCATCGCTGGAAGGTGCTGGGCATCGGCGTCGCCGCCAATGCCTGCTTTTCCGCGACCTTCTCCGGCATTCCGGCGACGGCGGTGTTCCTGCGCTCGGGCTACCATCTCTCCAATGGCGAACTCGGCCTGGCGCTTGGCCTTCTCGGCCTGGGCGTGGCGCTGAGCGAATTGCCGTGGGGGCTGCTGACCGATCGCTGGGGCGACCGCCGCGTGCTGCTGACCGGGGTCGGCGCAACCGCGGTGTGGCTGCTTGTCATGGCCGCGCTGGTCGTGCCGTCACCAGCCCATATTCCCAGCATCGCGCTTCTGGCCGCTGCTCTGCTGGTCACCGGATTGCTCGGCGGCAGCGTCAACGGCTCCAGCGGCCGCGCCATCATGGCCTGGTTCGGCGAAGGCGAGCGCGGCTTTGCCATGAGCATCAGGCAGACGGCGGTGCCGCTTGGCGGCGGGCTTGGCGCGCTGGTGCTGCCGTCGCTCGCCTCAGTCCATGGCTTCGCGGCGGTGTTCGGCCTGTTGGCGGCTGCATCCGTCGTCTCGACCTCGCTCGCCTGGCGTTGGCTGCATCAGCCGCCGGCGCATGACGATGCCAATTCGGGCAGCACGGCATTGCCGGCTGGCCCGGCGCCACTGCGCAACCTAGCCGTCTGGCGCATCGCAACAGCCATCGGCCTGCTGTGCTTTCCGCAGGTGGCGGTGCTCACCTTTGCTTCCGTTTTCCTGCATGATTTCGCCGGCAGGGGGACAGCCGTGATCAGCGCCAGCCTGGCTGCCGTGCAGGTCGGCGCCATGGTGATGCGCGTCTGGAGCGGCCGCTACACCGACCGTCACGGCAACCGCCGGTCGTTCCTGCGTCTCTGCAGTATGCTGAGCGTGATCGCCTTCACCGTGCTTGCGGGGATGGTTCTGTTGTCCGCCACCACACAAGCACCGATGCTGTCGCCGGCGATCGTCGCGGTGCTGGTCGTGGCCGGCGTCTGCGTCTCCTCCTGGCATGGCGTCGCCTATACCGAACTGGCGACGCTGGCCGGCGCAAGCCAGGCCGGAACGGCACTCGGCCTCGCCAACAGCCTGGTCTTCATCGCGTTTTTCCTGGTGCCGATCGCCATTCCCGGGCTTCTCGTGCTCTGCTCGTGGGCAGGCGTTTGGCTGGCTGCGGCCATTTGCGCACTGATCGCCTGGCCGATCTTTCTTCCGTCAAGCGATGGCCGCAAAAGCGCCTGACTTCGACATGAGATGGGAAAACAACGTGCTAAGCTGTTAACGCCCCATCAAGGTTAATGCATCATTGTAGCTCTCCAGTGGGGTCCGTTGCGTTTCTGGAGAGTTCCGTGCATCGACGTGTTTTGACGCGGCTTATCGCCGCCGCCGGTGAGAAAAAGCGTTCCTTCCTGTCTCCGTTCATTATTGGCCTTGGCATCTGGGTCGGCTTTCCGACCGTCACCGCCTATCAGGACATGACCAGCCTGGTCTCCGGCCTCGAGGCGCCGAGCGTCCGCTGGAACGCCTATGTCGAGAAATCCGTCGCCGGTTCCGTCCACGCCGCCGAAATGCCGTTCGTCGATTCCAGCAGCACCGGCTCGCTCTCCGGCTCCGGCGTCCAGTTGCCGGGCATCGGTGCCGTGTCGTTTCGCGGCAAGGGCAGCGTCGCCGGCACGACGCCGGACGAGGACCGCATCATCCGCGCCGACAAGAAGGGCCGCATCATCCAGGTCTCGCCCGTCTCGCCGCCGAAGAACTTCAACGCCGGGTCAATCTTCGAGCGCACCTCCTCACTGCTCCGCCCAAGCATGGACAGCGGCCTGAGGATGGCTTTCGCCAAGCCCGAGATCAAAGGCAAGGAAATCCAGATCGCCGCAGCCTTCCACACGCGCGCCGACAAGAAGCCGGATCCCGGCGTGCCGGCGATGCTTGCCGCGCTGGTCAACAACGATCATCCCGACGTGCTGGCGACCGCCTATGCCTCGTCGGCCCCCGATTACGCCAAGGCGTCGCCTTTCGAGGCCTTGCTGCAGGACGAGGACCCGAACGATGGCCGCTTCATTCCACCGCTGAGCAAGGGCGATCATTCGTGGATGCAGACGCCGCTGCCGGCGAGCGTCTTTTCCGAACCGGAGCAGGCTTGTCTCGCCAACGGCATCTATTTCGAGGCGCGCGGCGAATCCGTGCGTGGCCAGGCCGCCGTCGCTCAGGTCATCCTCAACCGCGTCCGCAACCCGGCCTATCCGAACTCGATCTGCGGCGTCGTCTACCAGAACGACAACTGGTTCAACCGCTGCCAGTTTTCCTTCGCCTGTGACGGCAGGAAGAAGCGCATCGACAATCCCGCCTCCTATAAGACCGCCCAGGATGTCGCCATGGCCGTCACAGCCGGCAAGATCTTCATTCCGGAAGTCGGCTCGTCGACCCATTATTACGCCAACTACGTCCATCCGGGCTGGGCGCGGACGATGCAGAAAATGACCAGGATCGGCCTGCACATCTTCTACCGCACCTATGGCGGCGGCTGGAGCTGAGTGCTCGGGTAGCCCTTGCATCTTTCGCGCGAGAGCGGCCGATCGAAGACCCGTCGCCGTGGGGATTCGGCCGCAGCATGCCGGGGACCCGTGTCGGGCACGATGTCGCACCCAAGCAAGTAGCTGATTTATAACAAAAAAATACTTGAGCTTGAACGTCCGCCCGTGGCTTGACGGGCGCGGACCCTCTAACTATGTTGCCGGCGACTTTAAGAAGCGGACGGACGGTGACGGTCTGACCGGGCAGGGGGGTTGCGTGGCCGACAAGAATGGGCCAGACGGAACCGGAAAAACCGGCCGCGGCAAGCAGCATGAAGCCGACAACCGCGACGACGATCTTGAGCGCCGCCGGCGCGACCTTGAAGCATCGCTTGCGACAAGGCGGCCGGATCGGCTCGAGGGGAAAGACGACGCGAAAGCGGGCAGTGCGGTCGGGTACGGCCAGGCGCTCAAGCTGTCCAGCGAGTTCATCGCCGGGATAGTGGTCGGTGCGGCTCTCGGCTGGTTTATCGATCGCGTGGCGGGGACATCGCCATGGGGTCTGATAGTCGGGCTGCTGCTGGGTTTTGGCGCAGGCGTGCTCAATGTCCTGCGTTCAGCCGGGCTTGTGTCGGAATTCGGAACGGGCGACAAGCCGCGCGATCCGAAAGAATGAATTGAGGCGCCGCATGCCGGCGCATTGAACAGGACGCTAAAGCCGCGTGCGGCTTTTGATGGGGATGTGAACGTGGCTGCTGACAAGGTCGATCCGATCCACCAGTTCCATATTACCAAGCTGATTCCGATCAATATCGGCGGTTACGACCTGTCCTTTACCAATTCGGCATTGTTCATGGTTGCGACGGTTGCTGTCGCATCGGCGTTTCTCTATCTCAGCACATCGAGCCGCAGCCTCGTTCCGGGCCGCCTTCAGTCGGTCTCGGAAATGGCCTATGAATTTGTCGGCAATATGCTGAGGGACGCCGCGGGAACGCAGGGCATGAAGTTCTTCCCCTTCGTGTTCTCGCTGTTCATGTTCGTGCTGGTCGGCAACCTGCTTGGGCTGTTCCCGTATTTCTTCACCGTCACCAGCCACATCATTGTCACCTTCGGCCTTGCGGCGCTGGTGATCGGAACGGTCGTCGCTTACGGCTTCACCAAGCACGGTTTTGGCTTCCTGAAGCTGTTCGTCCCGCATGGCGTGCCGGTTTACCTGCTGCCGCTGGTGGTGCTGATCGAAGTGATTTCCTTCGTCTCGCGCCCGGTCAGCCTCTCGGTTCGTCTGTTCGCCAACATGCTCGCCGGTCACATTACGCTGAAAGTGTTCTCGGGCTTTGTCGTCAGCCTGAGCGCGCTCGGCGCGGTCGGCGTGGCGGGCTCGGTTCTGCCGCTGGCGATGGCCGTGGCGCTGACGGCGCTGGAGCTGCTGGTCGCCTTCCTGCAGGCCTATGTCTTTGCCGTGCTGACCTGCATGTATCTCAACGACGCCCTGCATCCCGGGCACTAACAACGTTTCCGGCATTGCCGCCGGATGGAATTTGCAACGGAATTTTAGATCCAAAGGAGTTGAACAAATGGACGCAGAAGCAGCAAAGTACATCGGCGCCGGCATCGCATGCCTCGGCATGGGCGGCGCGGGCATTGGCCTCGGCAACATCTTCGGCAGCTACCTGGCGGGCGCGCTGCGCAACCCGTCGGCGGCCGACGGCCAGTTCGGCCGCTTGATTTTCGGCTTCGCCGTGACCGAAGCGCTGGGAATCTTCTCGCTTCTCATCGCGCTTCTCGCTCTGTTCGGCTGAATACTGCGAAGAATTGAACGGGCCGGCCGCGATCCTGCGGCGGGCCTGAATTTCGGGGATAGTCCATGTTCGTGACATCTGCCTTTGCGCAAGAGTCCGCGCCCACCGCAACGGAAGGCGACACGCATTCCGCCACCGGCGTGCCTGCCGAGGCGCATGGCACGTTTCCGCCATTCGATCCGGCGACGTTCCCCTCGCAGCTTCTGTGGCTGGCGATCACCTTCGGGCTGTTCTATCTCTTTTTAAAACGGGTAGTGATGCCGCGCGTCGGCGGCATCATCGACGTTCGCAACGACCGCATCACGCAGGATCTCGACCATGCTGCCCGGCTCAAAAGCGAGGCCGATGCCGCCGTTGCCGCCTATGAGCAGGAACTGGCGGAAGCCAAGGGCAAGGCCAATGCAATCGGCCAGCAGGCCAACGATGCCGCCAAGGCGGAAGCGGAGGCTGCCCGCAAGACGATCGAAGCAGCGCTTGACCAGAAGCTTGGCGAGGCCGAGGCGCGCATATCTTCCATCAAGGCCAATGCCATGAAGGAAGTCGGCACGATCGCCGAGGACACCGCTTCGGCCATCGTCGAGGCGCTTGTCGGCGGCAAGGCCAGCAAGGCCGAGATCGCGGCCGCGGTCAAATCCGTGGCCGGGTGAGGAGCGCATCATGGACGCAACATCTCTCGCGACGCTTTGGGCAACCGTTGCCCTGATTATTTTCCTCGGCATTGCCGTCTACATCAAAGTGCCGGGCATGATCGCCAAGGCGCTCGATGCCCGTGCCGACAAGATCAGCAGCGAGCTCGAGGAAGCGCGCCGGTTGCGCGAAGAGGCCCAGCAACTGCTCGGCCAATACCAGCGCAAGCGCAAGGAAGCCGAGCAGGAGGCCGCCGACATCGTCGCCGCCGCCAAGCGCGAGGCCGACATGCTTGCTGCCGAGGCGCACAAGAAGACCGAGGACTATGTCGCCCGGCGTACCGCCTTGGCCGAGCAGAAGATCGGCCAGGCCGAGCGCGAGGCGATCAGCGAAGTGCGCGCCAGCGCCGTCGACATCGCGGTGGAAGCGGCGCGCTCGCTGCTGGCCGGCAAGATCGACGCCAAGGCCGGCGCCGACCTGTTCAACGCCTCGCTGCAGGATTTGAAGTCGAAGCTGAACTAAGTGACTTCATCGAGAATTCATCGAAAGCCGCCTGGGAAACCTGGCGGCTTTTTTAGCGAAACCGGCTGAGCGCGTAATCTCCCCCCTCGAGGAGGAGATGTCGCCAAAGGCGACAGAGGGGGTCGGTACGTCCTGGCACGACATCAAAGCCAGATGTGGCGTGCCGGAATAAAAGACCATGAAGAAATTCTTGTTCTTACTGTTAGCCATCGCCACATTATTCGGAACGCTATCGTTTATATTTATATATAGCCCCGTATTGATTCGAATTGACAGAAACAATTTTATTGGAGGAACCCTTTCGTCGGAGATACGAACTTTGTGGAACAGCAAGGGTCAGGCAGAACGTTTCACGTTATTTATATTTCGTCGATACGGACATTTCTGTCGCATGTGGAGATGGCGCGAATAAATCAATCGATCACGACGGACATCTAACTCCGCAAGCTCAATGGTATGTGAGCGTGAAGCTCATCGATTGCTCTTTAGATGATTTTAAGTACATATTGTGATGCTGTGACGAAGACTTAAAAAAGTAGAGGCCGATTGTGAGGCGATCGGCGAAGTGTGCGCCAGCGCAGTCGACATCGCCGTCGAAGCCGTCCGCACACTGCTTGCCGGCAAGATCGACGCCAAGGCCGGCGCCGACCTGTTCAAATCCTCGCTGCAGGATTTGAAGTCAAAGTTGAATTAAGCGGAGCGTAATCTCCCCCCTCGAGGGGGAGATGGCCGGCAGGCCAGAGGGGGTAGCAGCGCGTGGAGCGCCAACCCTCTCCTTCGTCCCTCATGGCGTCGCGCCAGGACGTACCGACCCCCTCTGTCGCCTTCGGCGACATCTCCCCCTCGAGGGGGGAGATATACGGCTAGCCGCTTTCACCTCAATCCAGGCCCGAAAGGCTCTCTTCCTCCAGCACCTCAGTCCCGCCGAACCGGAACGGTGCGAAGGAGGCGCGGTGCAGCCGTGCCACCGGCCCATGCAGATCAATCGCCGTGCGATGGCGCACAGTGGCGTAGCCCATATGCAGCTCGAAGCCATAATGCGCATGATGGCTGCCGCAGCCGCACATCATGCGGTCACGCATCACCTTGGCGACGATCGAGGCTGCGGCGATCGACTGCGAGCGCTGGTCGCCCTTGATCAGCGCTCTGCCCTCGCAGGGCAGGCCGGGCGGCACGTCGCGGCCATCGGCCAGCGCCAGCTTCGGCCGGATTGACAGGCCGGCCAAGGCACGGCGCATCGCCTCTAGGCTGGCCTTGAGGATGTTGCTGGCATCGATGCCTTCCGCGCTGACCGACGCCATCGACACGGCCAAGGCCGAGCCGAGGATTTTCAGGAACAGCGCCTCGCGCTGCAAATGCGTCAGCCGCTTGGAATCGTCGAGCCCATCGGGGATGTTGGCAGGATCGAGCACCACCGCTGCCGCAACGACCGGCCCGGCGAGCGGGCCGCGACCGGCCTCGTCCATCCCCGCCACCGGCCACAGGCCTTCGGCCATCGCCTTCGTTTCGAAGGAGAAGTCGGGTTTCTCGACGATTTCGAAGAGAAGCGGAGAATCGGAACGCGCGCGAGCCATGGTGCGGCGAGGTTCGCATCGGCTCCGATTCTCCGCAAGTCCCTCTGGGTCGGGCGGGGCACCGGACCCGGAGGGTTACCGTCTGAAGCCCGGGGACAGGACAGGCCGGACGGGATTTTTCGCCCCAGCCAATGGCGGCCGGCGCCAACACTGCATGTCGCCCAAAAGTGTGTCGCGGTTTTGGGAAAACGACATGCATAAACAAAGACTTCACAGCAGCATCAGCTGCTCGGTTGCCTTGGCAGCGGGGATGAACTGGTCGGTCCGCAGCGAGCGCCGCTCGGCATTGAGGCCGAGCCGCTTGGCGGCGATCTCGAAGCGCCGTCCGATCTGCCAGGCATAGGGGCCGGAGCCTTTCATGCGCTTGCCCCATTCCGAATCGTAGTCCTTGCCGTCGCGCATCGAACGGATCAGCGACATGACGTGGCGATAGCGGTCAGGATAGTGGCGCAGCAGCCAGTCCTTGAAGATCGGCGCGACCTCCAGCGGCAGGCGCAGCAGCACATAGCCCGACTCGCGCGCGCCTGCGGCCCGCGCCGAATCGAGGATGCGCTCCATCTCCGGGTCGGTCAGTCCGGGGATGATCGGCGCGACCATGACCGAGGCCGGAATGCCGGCATCCGAAAGCTGCCGGATCGCCTCCAGCCGCTTGGTCGGCGTCGACGCGCGTGGCTCCATCGTTCTGGCCAACATCCGGTCCATTGTCGTCACCGACAATGCCACCTTAGCCAGCCCGCGCTCGGCCATGCGCGACAGGATGTCGATGTCGCGTGTCACCAGCGCCGATTTGGTGACGATGCCGACCGGATGCCCGCGCGCCTCCAGCACTTCGAGGATCTCGCGCATGATCCGGTATTGCTTCTCGATCGGCTGATAGGGATCGGTGTTGGTGCCGATGGCGATGGTGCGCGGCTGGTAATTATCCTTCGACAATTCCTTGTCGAGCAGCCGCGCCGCATCCGGCTTGGCGAACAGCTTCGATTCGAAATCCAGCCCCGCCGACAGGCCCATGAAGCTGTGCGTCGGCCGTGCGAAACAATAGACGCAGCCATGCTCGCAGCCGCGATAGGGGTTGATCGAGCGATCGAAGGAGATGTCGGGCGATTCGTTGCGGGTGATGATGGTGCGCGGCTTCTCGACCTGTACCTCGGTCTTGAAGGGCGGCAGCTCCTCCAGCGAATTCCAGCCGTCGTCGAACACATGCCGGCTGACCGGCTCGAAACGGCCGGACGGATTGATGCCCGCCGACCTGCCGCGATTGCGTTCCGGACGCACGCGCATGCCGCTCTGCTCGATCATCGCATTCGCCATCTCGGCCCTGCCAGCTCCGAAGGCTGCAATATCGGCACGCACGATCTGTTCCATTTTGGCCCTCTCCCAGGGACTGTCTGCCCGCTGTCGAATCGCTCTGCTCATGGAAACTATTCCTATTTGATTGGTGAGAACAAAGCAAGAACTTTTTAGCGGCACGCCGCAAAAACTGGCGCAGCCCAGCGCTTTCCGCTATTCGGCTAAAGATGCTCAGCGTTCTGATCGAAACCCTGAATGACGAGGAGGGCCTTGCCCGCACGCTCGCCTCGCTGATCGGCGGCGCGGTCGAGGGCGTGGTGCGCGACGTCGTCGTCTGCGACACCGGCTCGACCGACCAGACGCACCGCGTCGCCGAACATGCCGGCTGCCACTATGTCAGCGGCGGCATCGCTGCCGGCATCAGGCAGGCCAAAGGCGAGTGGCTGCTTTTGCTGGAGCCGGGAGCGCGGCTGGGGGAGGGCTGGATCGACGAGGTCGTCGCTCATACGGCGAGGCAAACCATGGCGGCGCGGTTTTCGCGGGCACGCGGCAGCCGCGCGCCGTTCCTGTCGCGCGTCTTTGCCGGAAATCGCGCTCTCGCCGAAGGCTTGGTGATCAGCAAGCGTCAGGCCGCGGCGCTGTCTAAGAGCGCCCGCAGCGCCGAAGCGATTGCCCGCGGCCTGGCGACAAGAAGGCTCGACGCCGAGATATGGGTGGCGCCGCGGAAGTGACGCCTTACCGTCTCGGTTCGGGGAACTGCCGAAGCGAATTTTTGCCGAGGTTTCATTTATTGTGCATTGCACAAAACGTGGCTGGGGGGTACCATTCCCGGCGAAACGGGCGAATAGGGTTTGGGATGTGCCGGAGCGGCGACGACTATCGTCGATGCTGTTCCCCAGACATTTGAGGACCCCGATGACCCTTTCAAGCCCTGACAAATCCGGCGCTGCAAGCCTCGAGGCGATCGCACGCAACGGCGGTACGCTGCGCCGCATCGCCGCCCGGATCCCGACCTACCTGTCCGACCTTCGCGAGAATCCGGCATGGTTGCCGATGTTCATGCTGGCGCGCACCATGCCGGCGCGGCGGCTGCACTGGCGCGGTGCAAAGCCCGTTCCGCCGGCGCGCAATGTCGGTGAAACGATGTTCGCCGGCGTCGACCGCGATGCCGTCGTCGGCGCGCTGCGCTCCGAGGGGCTCTATTCGGGCCTGACGCTGCCGGCCGCCATCCATGAGGAGATCGCCCGCTTCGCCGAGCGCACGCCATGCTTCGGCAATTTCGACCGCCGGCTCGAATTCCTGCCCGAAAAACACGCCGATGCCGAAAAGCATTTCGGCCGACCGCTGCTCAGCGGTCACTATTTCGAGCGGGTTCTCGACTGCAGCGCTGCGGTCGCCGTGCAGCGCGATCCGCTGCTTCTCGACGTCGCGGCACACTATCTCGGCAGCCAGGCCAAGCTGATCACGACCCGCGTCTGGTGGAGCTTTCCGACCGGTGGCGTCTCGGACGCCGACAAGAACATGGCCTCGCTCGGCAAATACCATTTCGACCTCGACGACTGGCGCATGCTGAAGTTCTTTTTCTACCTGGTGCCGGTCGACGCCGACACCGGGCCGCATGTCTATGTCCGCGGCTCCCACAACCGCCGCATCCTGAAGCATCAGCTGACGCTGCTGGTCGGCCACTCGGCGGAAGAGGTGCTGGGCGTCTACGGCGAGCAGAGCCCGGTCACGCTGACCGGGCCGGCCGGCCTCGGCTTTGTCGAGGATCCGTTCGGCTTCCATATGGGCACCGTGCCGACGCGCACGCCGCGGCTGATGATGGAAGTCGGCTTCGGCGTCTCGCCGCCGTCGCGCCGGCGCTTTCACGGCGAGCCGGTCATTCGCTGAGGCGGTGTCGTCCGGCCGATACCTCGCTCCGTCTCAGCCGCGCCGCAAATGCTCGTCCAACCGCGGCATGATCTCGACGAAGTTGCAGGGCATGTGCCGGTAGTCGAGCTGCGGCTTCAAGATGCCGTCCCAGGCGTCCTTGCAGGCGCCGGGCGAGCCCGGCAGCACAAAGACGAAGGTGGCGTTGACGACGCCGCCAGTTGCCCGGCTCTGGATCGTCGAGGTGCCGATCTTGTCGTAGGAGATGCGGTGGAACACTTGGGAAAAGCCGTCCATGCGCTTTTCGAAGATCGGCTCCAGCGCTTCAGGCGTCACATCGCGGCCGGTGAAGCCGGTCCCGCCGGTGGTGATGACGACATCGATCGCATCGTCCTTCGACCAGCCCAGGACTCTGTCGCGGATCTTTTCCAGGTCGTCGGTGACGATGTCGCGGGCGGCGAGAACGTGGCCGGCCTTCGTGATGCGGTCGGCCAGCGTCTGTCCGGATTTGTCGTCGGCGAGGCTGCGCGTATCGGAAACGGTCAGCACCGCGATGCGCACGGGAACGAAGGGGCGGCTCTCGTCAATCCTGGCCATGGGCCTCAGCCTCCGAGGTCAGGCTTCGCGTTGCTGCGACAAACCAGTCGGGATGGCGGCCGCGGATATCGACGGCCGCGCGCTTGGCCACATTGCCGGTCTCGAACAGCCCGAAGCAAGTGGCGCCGGAACCCGACATCCGGGCAAAACCGGCTCCGGCCTTGTTCAGCACGGAAAGCGCCTTGCCGATGGCCGGCTGGATTGCGCGCGCCGCAGGCTCGAGATCGTTGCGGGTGATCTCCAGCCAGTTGCGGATGCCGTGGAAGTCGACAATGCGCGGCAGCGGCGGCAGCCCCGCATTGTCGCGGCGGCCAAGCGCGTCGAACACTTCGGCCGTCGAGACGGCAGTGCCGGGATTGACGAGCACCAGACCCAGGGCCGGGAAACCCGGCACGAGCGTCAACTCGTCCCCGACGCCGCGCGCGATCAGCGGTTTGGCGGCGAGGCACATCGGCACGTCGGCGCCTAGCGACAGGCCGATCCGCGCCAGTTCGGCGTCGCCGACATCAAGTCCCCAGGTCTGGACCAGAGCGCGCAACACCGCCGCCGCGTCGCTCGACCCGCCGCCGACGCCGGACGCAACCGGCAGGTTCTTTTCGAGCCTGATGGCGACAGCCGGCGCATGCTGGGAACCGGCCTCGCGCCGCAGCGCGTCGCGCGCCCTCACCACCAGATTATTGTCGTCGGCCGGTACCGCGGCGGCGTATTTGCCGGACACGGAAAATCCGTCGCCGTCGGCAAGTTCCGTCTCGATCCGGTCGCCGAAGCGCGTGAATACAGCCAGGCTTTCGATCGTGTGATAACCGTCGGCGCGCCGGCCGGTGACATGCAGCGCCAGATTTATCTTGGCGTGCGCATGCGATGCCCGGATGCTGGCCTCGGAGTTCACTGGCTCGGCCGCGAGGGGGACGACGGTCAATCCTTGGCCAGACGGTATTCGCCGGTCTTCGGATCCTTGACCAGCGTTCCCATCGTGCCGTTGGCGGCCTGCTTTTCGGTACGTCGCACCTTGGCGGTCACCCGGTCGGCTTCCCTAACGAAGGAGCGGTAGCCGAAATAGGCGGCAATGCCGACGACGGCGAAGAAAATGATCTGCGGCATGTCAAACTCCTCCCTCGCAAGGCCGGCAAGGCGGCCGGTCGGGTCGGTTGATGATTTATGCTAGACGCTTTCACCGGCTTTTCAAAGCCCGAAGCGCGCCCAAAGTGCGCGCTCTTCCGCCGCATCGATGACGCCGCTTGCAGCCGCGGCGGCAATATCGGGCGCCGAAAAACTCGAGCCGAAAAGGCCGAACCGGCCGAACAGGCCGCGCGGCGCGGTGATCAGCTTGAGCTGGGTTTTCGGCCCGAAACGGCCCTTCAGCACGCTGCGCATGTCGCCGAGCGCATCGACGAGCCCGAGCTCGAGCCCCTTCTTGGCCGTCCAGAACAGGCCGGTGAACAGGTCTGGATCGTCCTTGAGCTTGGTGCCGCGCCTGTCTTTGACGACGTCGATGAACGTCTCGTGGACCTCGAGCTGCAGCGCCTTCAGGCGCTCGACGTCTTCCTTCTTTTCCGGCTTGAACGGGTCGAGCACCGCCTTGTTCTGGCCGGCGGTGTGGACGCGGCGCTCGACGCCGATCTTCTTCATCAGCTCCGGAAAGCCGAACGAGGCCGACACCACCCCGATCGAGCCGACGCTGGAGGACGGGTCGGCAAAGATCTCGTCGCCGGCGACCGCGATCATGTAGCCGCCCGATGCCGCCACGTCCTCGACGAAAACCAGGACTTTCTTGTTCTTCTCCGTCGCCAGGTCGCGGATGCGCCTGAAGATCAGCCGCGACTGCACCGGCGAACCGCCTGGCGAATTGATCGAGATGGCGACCGCCGGCGCTTCGAAGGAAAACAGCTTTTCGATGAGGCCGGCGGTCGACGCTAGCGACAGGCTCGGCCGGAATTGACCGCTGCTGGCCATGATCGTGCCGTGCAGCCGGATGACCGGAATGGTGACGACGGTGGAGCGCCAGGATTTCGGCAGCAGGCGATTGAAAAGGCGTTTCACGAGGGGGCTGTCTCCGGTCGATTTGCTTGAGGCATGTAGGAATTCGCCGGCCAACGGCAATGCCGTCACGCCGGCAATCAAAATGGATCAGTCTCCGAACAGCGATGCCAGCCCGTTATTGATCAGCTCTGTCCGCTCCGAGGGGCCATTGCCTGAATATGCATGCAGCATCAGCGGCGGCTGGATCGACAGCTTTCCGCGTGCGCCGAGAATTGCTCTGACGACGATACGGATCGCCTTCGCCTCGGGGCGAGGGTGGACGGCCAGCATCTCGGCATCGCCGAAGCGGCCGGCGATGGCATCGAGGATGGCGCCGAGCTGTTCCGGCCTGGCGATGACGGCCAGCCCGCCGCCCGGCCTGACCACCGCGGCCGCGCTGCGGACCCAGCTGTCGAACAATCCATCCTCCGAGACGTGCGCGGCCTTTCTCAGCGGATCGGGCGTCGCGCGATCCTCGGCGGCATTGAACGGCGGGTTCATGATGACGAAATCGAAGTTGTTGTCCTCAAGGCCGGCGGCCGTTCGCGCCCGGCCCGACAGCGCGACATCGGCAACGAGCACGGAGGCGCGGTCGCTGAGATGCGCATTGCCGGGATGAGCAAGCGTCGTTGTGGCGAAGGCCGCCATTTCCGGGGAACGCTCGACGAGCACTGCCTCGGCGCCGGGGCAGCGCGATAGCACCGCCAGGCCGGCCGCACCGGCACCCGCGCCAAAGTCAGCAAGCCGCCCGGCGAAGGAGGACGGCACGGCAGCCGCCAGCATCATCGCATCCATGCCGGCGCGGTGGCCTGCCTTTCTCGGCTGCACCAGCCAGAAGCGACCGCGATGAAAGGCATCGACCGTATGAGCCGGCATGTCCGGGACAAGGGCAGCGGGCGACGCGGACATTATTTTTGGCGGATCTCGTTGGCGATGCCGGCATCCGTCAGGATGCGCCGTGCAGCATCGGCCTTGTCGGCGTCCACCATGACACGGCGGGGCAGGATGCCGATCGAGCCGTCGAGCACGCTCATGTTCTGGTCGGCGACGAAACAGCCGATACCGGCATCGCGCATCAGCGATTCGACAAACGAAATGATGACGGCGTCGTTGGTGCGGATGAGCTCTATCATCGGATGAAACTCGCAGTTTGCGGCGTTGATGTAAACGTGGACGTGATCATGTACCAGAGCCGCCGCGCCAATTCGCCTCTTGCCGCATCGGTGGGTGCCGCCCTAGAGTCTGTCCAGGGACCATGTTGCCGTCGTGCATATCGAGGTTGGGAGTTTTGCCGTGGGTGTCGTTCTCAACATTGAAAACGGGAAGCGGGAAGCCGCCTCGATCAAGGATCTCATCGACCTGACCGCAGCCGATATGGGACGCGTCAACGAACTGATCCTGTCGAAGGCCGGGTCCGACGTCGAGATGATCCCGGAGATCGCCAACCATTTGATCTCGTCCGGCGGCAAGCGGCTGCGGCCGATGCTGACGCTCGCCGCCGCCCAGATGTTCGGCTATTCCGGTGACGGCCATGTCAAGCTCGCCACATCGGTCGAATTCATGCATACCGCCACGCTTCTCCACGACGATGTCGTCGACGAAAGCGGCATGCGGCGCGGCAAGAAGACCGCCCGCATGATCTGGGGCAATCAGGCAAGCGTTTTGGTCGGCGATTTCCTGCTCGGCCAGGCTTTCCGCATGATGGTCGATGTCGGCTCGCTGGAGGCGCTCGACATCCTGTCGAGTGCGGCCTCGGTCATCGCCGAAGGCGAGGTGATGCAGCTCGCCGCGGCCAAAAACCTCGAGACCACCGAGGACGAGCATTTCGCCGTGATCAAGGCCAAGACCGCGGCGCTGTTCTCGGCCGCCGCCGAAGTCGGGCCGGTTATCGCGCTCGCGACGCGCAACGATCGCGCCGCGCTGCGCTCCTATGGCATGAATCTCGGCCTTGCCTTCCAGCTGATCGACGACGCGCTGGATTACGGCGGCACCAGCAAGGACCTCGGCAAGAATGTCGGCGACGATTTTCGCGAGGGCAAGGTGACGCTGCCGGTGATCCTCGCCTATCGGCGCGGCACCAAGGCCGAGCGCAGCTTCTGGAAACGCGCCATCGAGGACAATGCAGCCGACGATGCCGGGCTGGAAAAGGCAATCGGCCTGATGCTCCGCCCCGGCGCGATTGCCGACACCATCGGGCGCGCCCGCCATTTCGGCGAAATCGCTCGTGACGCGCTGGCGCCGCTCGAGGCGACGCCGCAAAAGTCGGCGCTGATCGACGTCATCGATTTCTGCATCAGCCGGGTGAACTGAGAGACGTCGCCGGTATGTGGCCGGCATGGCGCCCGCCCGTCATTTTGGTTTCCCCGGAAGAACCATTGCAGCGAGCAGGCTGACGACGATACCTGCCGCGGCGAGCCAGAAGGCGACCTGGATGCCGTCGGCGACGGCGATCTTCAAGGCATCCCCTGTCAATCCACCGACATGGCGGTTGGCAATCGCGATCAACACCGCCATGCCGATCGCATTGCCGACATTGAGCATGGTGGAGGCCATTCCCGACGCGACACCTTGCTCGTCATGGGAAACACCCGAAGCGGCGGCGATCCACATGGCGGTCCAGACGATGCCTTGTCCGACACCGGAGATGATAAGGCCAGGCACGAGGGACAGATAGCTGCTGTCGGCGTTTGCACCGGATACCATCACGGCCGTTCCGATCGCGCCGCCAATCATGCCGCCGACCAGCGTGGCGCGTGTCGAAAAACGCGTTGCCAGACGTTCGCCGACCTGCGTGCCGGCCGCGATGGCGACCGATGGCACGAGAAACGCAAGGCCGGCCTGCAAGGCGGTGAAGCCATGCACGTTCTGTAAAAGCACGGTGAGGAAGTAGGGCAGGGCCCCGAACGTCCCCATGAAGAGGAAGGTGATCGTCATGCCGGCGACGAGGCTGCGGTTGTGGTACAGGCGCAGCGGCATCAGCGGGTCGGCGCTGCTTGCCTCTATCGCTGCGAAGGCGATCAGGAAGAATGCCGCCAGTGCGGCACTGACGATGATCGCGGTCGAACCCCAGCCATATTCAGGCCCCTGAACCAGCGTGAAGACGAGCAGCGTCGCGCCGGCGGTGACGGTCAGCGCGCCCGGCAGATCGAAGCTGCGATGTTCATGCCGCTGGCGGTCACGCGGAATGATGGCGAAAGCTGCGATGATGGCGACCCCGGCCAAAAGCACGTTGACATAGAACACGGAGGGCCAGCCGAAGGCGCTGGTGAGAAGCCCTCCCGCCAGCGAGCCGAGCGTCAGGCCACTTGCTCCGGCGCCGCCCCAGACGGCGAGCGCCCGGTTGCGTTCCGGCCCTTCGGCAAACAGGCGATTGATCAGCGACAGCGTGGCCGGGAACAGGAACGCAGCGCCGATACCTTGCACCGCACGGGCCGCGATGATCATTTCCGGCGACCAGGCGAGGCCGCCGACCAGCGACGAAAGCGCATAGAGCCAGAGCGCGAAAATGAAGACCCGGCGCTGGCCGATCAGGTCGGCGGCCCTGCCGCCGAACAGCAGGAAGCCACCGGTGAAGACGGTGTAGGCGCTGACCACCACTGCAGGGTTTGGCCCGAAAAGCCCAGCCCCGCGCCGATTTCCGGCAACGCCACGAAGACGATGTTGAGGTCGAGCGCGATGATAAGCTGCGCGAAGGAGAGCAGCGCCAGCGTTGCACCGCGCCTCGCTCCGACCCCTCCTGTTGCCGCGGCGCCGAACGGCGCGCTTTAATCCAGTGAACTCATGTCAATCTCCATTTGCAGTGATTCTTTATCGATCGACAAAGAATTAAATTTGCAATCCGAAGTCAAGCGGATTATTTGTTGATTGATAAAAAATGGAGGTCGCAATGGCAGGACGGCCAAGGGAGTTCGATCGGGATCAGGCGCTGGAGAAAGCGCGCGACGCCTTCTGGACGCGCGGCTATGAGGGGACCTCGATGGCCGATCTCGTGTCGGTGCTTGGACTGGCCTCGCCGCGCATCTATGCCGCGTTCGGCTCGAAGGAGAACCTGTTTCGGGAAGCTATCGTTCTGTACGAGACCAAAGAAGGAAGCTTTGCCAGCCGCGCGCTTGCCGAGGAGCCAACCGCCCGGCGGTTTGTCGAACGATTGCTGCGTGATGCAATCGAAATCTATGCCCGGCCGGGCCTGTCGCGGGGCTGCATGGTTGTCTCGGCCGCGACCAACTGCGCCGTTGAAAACGACGGTGTGCTGCGCTGGCTGGCCGAGCGTCGCCACGCGCGCAATGCACTGATTGTCGAGCGCCTGAGAAAGGGCGTTCGGGACGGCGAACTCAAACCGGGCACGGACCCGGAGGCCCTCGGCGATTACTACACCACGCTTTTGTTTGGTCTGTCGGTGCAGGCGCGCGACGGCGTGCCGAAAGAGCGGCTGCACGCTCTGGTCACCGTTTCGATGCAGGCGCTGGACGCACGTCTGTCGCTGGGGTCCTGAGTTTCGTGCGCGGAGCGGAAGCGCCGAAGCGGACGCCATGCGGTCGAGGGCCGCAGTTAGGCCCTTTCGGCATGGTTTATTAATTGCTTGACCCGATTGTGAATTCGGGCCGGGTTGAAGCCCGACCCCAAAAAGGCCATGCTTTACCTGGAAAGATCGAGTCTACGGCGATCCCGCTGACGCGGGACATCGCGTTTGGCTGAAAGGGATACGATGCGGCAAGGATGTGCGCGCTGGCTGACTGGGCTGGCAATAGTGACGGGCATGGCGATCTCGGCTCTGCCGGCTCATGCCAAACAGACCAGCGAGCCGGTCAGGATCACGTCCTTCTCGGGAGCCTATCTCGCCGCGCGGATTGCCGAAGGCGACAACGATCTCAACAGCGCCATCTCCTATTACAAGCAGGCGCTCGCCTTCGATCCGAACGATACGGGACTGCAGCAGAGCCTGATGCTGTCGCTGATCGCGCAGGGGCGCTTCGATGAGTCCCTGGTCTATGCCGACAAGCTCAAGGCGGTTCCCGACGTCGAGCGCTTCTCGCGCCTGGCGCTGGCCATCGATTCCTTCCACAAGAAGGATTTCTCGAAGGCCGAATACTGGCTCAAGCTTTCGCTGGAATCCGATCTTGACCGGCTGATCTCCGGCGTCATGACCGGCTGGGCCAAGCAGGGTGCGGGTGACGCCCGCGAGGCCATTGCTTCAATCGACAAGCTGCAGGGCCCCGACTGGTTCGGTCTGTTCAAGTCCTTCCACCGTGCGTTGATTGCCGACGCCTCCGGCCTGCCCGACAGGGCGGATGCGCTCTACACCGCCACCCTGCAGGACACGGCGGCCGGTGGCGCCGCTCCCGAAACATGGATGCGCAACGCGCAGGCCTATGCCTCTTTCCTCGCCCGCAAGGGCGACAAGGCCAAGGCGCTGTCGGTGCTCGACCAGGCCGAGACGTTTGCGCCCGGCAAGATCGAGATCGCAGCGCTTCGCAACAAGATCAACAAGGGCGAAAAGATCGAACCCTTCGTTGCCGGTCCGTCGGACGGCGCCTCGGAAATCCTGCTCGATCTCGCCACCGCGCTCAACCGCGGCGGCGGCGAGCCGTTCGTGCGGCTTTATCTGCAATATGCCCTGGCGCTGAGGCCCGACAACGACGCGGCGCTCGTTCAGCTTGCCGCCGTTGCCGAGCAGTTGAAGGACGGCGAGGGGGCTATCGCCCTCTATCGCCGCATTCCCGCCGGCTCGCCGCTGAAGGAGCTTTCGGACCTGCAGCTTGGCCTCAACCTTGCCGATCTCGACCGCAAGGACGAGGCGATCGCCTACCTCAAGGCCATCGTCGATGCGCATCCCGACGATATGCGGGCCTATCTGGCGCTCGGCGGCGTCTATTCCTCGAAGGAGGATTTCCGCTCCGCCGCCAACCTTTACGACAAGGCGGTCGAGGTGCTGAAGACCCCGACCAGCGCCAACTGGAACATCTTCTACCAGCGCGGCATCGCCTATGAGCGGCTGAAGGAATGGCCGAAGGCCGAGCCGAATTTCCGCAAGGCGCTGGAACTCTACCCCGACCAGCCGCAGGTTCTGAACTATCTCGGCTATTCCTGGGTCGACAAGAACATGAACCTCAAGGAAGGCCTCGCGATGATCCAGAAGGCCGTCGACCTGAGGCCGAGCGACGGCTACATCGTCGATTCGCTGGGCTGGGCTTATTACCGCCTGGGCCAGTTCGATGACGCGGTGCGCGAAATGGAACGCGCCGTTTCGTTGAAGCCGGAGGATCCGGTGCTCAACGATCACCTCGGCGACGTCTACTGGCGCGTTGGCCGCAAGCTGGAAGCCACCTTCCAATGGAACCAGGCCCGCGACCTGAAGCCGGACCCGGACGTGCTTGCCGCCTTGCAGCAAAAACTGATGAAGGGCCTGCCGCCGATCGAATCCAACACGGCGCAGGAAACCCCGAACGTGAAGCCCGAGCCGGCGCCCGCCCCGAAGGGATAACCCGTCGCCTTGACGGTCGCGGAGCGGCACTTTACGAGGTGCCGCATCCCGCCGCTCCGTCGAGGCCGCCGTGACCGCTGATATCCCTGCCCACATGCATCCCAGCCGCTCGTTCCAGGGGCTGATCCTGACTTTGCATAATTACTGGGCGGACTACGGCTGCGTCGTCCTCCAGCCTTACGACATGGAAGTCGGCGCCGGCACATTCCACCCGGCCACGACATTGCGCGCGCTCGGCCCAAAACGCTGGAACGCGGCCTATGTCCAGCCCTCTCGCCGGCCCAAGGACGGGCGCTATGGCGAGAATCCGAACCGGCTGCAGCATTATTACCAGTACCAGGTGATCCTGAAGCCCAATCCGCCCAATTTGCAGGAGCTTTATCTCGGCTCGCTGGCGGCGATCGGCATCGATCCGCTGCTGCACGACATCCGCTTCGTCGAGGACGACTGGGAAAGCCCGACACTGGGCGCTTGGGGGCTGGGCTGGGAGTGTTGGTGCGACGGCATGGAGGTGTCGCAGTTCACCTATTTCCAGCAGGTCTGCGGCATCGAATGCGCACCGGTGGCCGGCGAGCTCACTTATGGGCTGGAGCGGCTGGCCATGTATGTGCAGGGCGTCGACAATGTCTACGACCTCAACTTCAACGGCCGCGAAGGCGCCGACAAGGTGACCTATGGCGATGTCTTCCTGCAGGCCGAGCAGGAATATTCGCGCCACAATTTCGAATTCGCCAACACGGCAATGCTGCTGCGCCATTTCCAGGACGCCGAGGCCGAGTGCAAGGCGCTGCTAGAAGCCGGCGCGCCTATCTCCCCCCTTGAGGGGGAAATGCCCGCGAAGCGGGCAGAGGGGGTCATCTCTGAAGGCACCTCAAGCCAGGCATCGAGCACTGCGCGGGCGACCCCTCCCGGCCAGACTTTGTCTGGCCACCCTCCCCTCAAGGGGGAGGGATACCACCGCATGGTATTCCCCGCCTACGACCAGTGCATCAAGGCCAGCCACGTCTTCAACCTGCTCGATGCACGCGGCGTGATTTCCGTCACCGAGCGGCAGAGTTACATCTTGCGGGTGCGCAATCTGGCCAAAGCCTGCGGCGAGGCGTTTCTGCTGACGCAGGCGGGCGGGCTTGCGGCCTAGCTCCAGGCGATTTCGGCAGGAGCGCTGATTGGCAATACGCCCTGGCCGCTGGAGCCGGCCATTGTCCGCAGCGCTTGCCTGACGCCGGGCATCGAGAACGTGCCATGCACCTGCGCTGTAAAACAGGCGCTGAGCGCAAGGATCTGCAGGAATATCGATGCCGTTTTCATGGTCGTTCAGCCAATAGCTCTCTGCCTGAGCGTTGGTCGCTTCAGCGCTGCGTTCGGTTCATGGAAATCTTTGACCCAAGGACGGACGGGCCGGGCCGTGTCCGACAGGCGGCTGAATTTTTTCGGAAATCGCCGTTGGACGCGCCGATCTTGCAGGGAAGGGTGACAGCGGCCAGCCGAGTTGCTATGCCCCGCCCGGACCATTTGCCGCGTGAGCACAATCAATGCCCGACCTGCTTTTAGAACTCCGTTCGGAAGAGATTCCTGCTCGTATGCAGAGGAAAGCTGCCGGCGACCTGAAGAAGATGATGACCGACGGGCTGGTCGACGCCGGGCTGACCTATGAGGCGGCGCGCGAATATTGGACGCCGCGCCGGCTTGCGCTCGACATTCGCGGCCTGACCGCGCGCTCGAAGGACATCAGCGAGGAGATCAAAGGCCCCTCGACCAAGGCGCCCGAGCAGGCGGTGCAGGGCTTTCTGCGCAAGGCCGGGCTTGCCTCGATTGCCGAGGCGCATGTTCATTCCGATCCGAAGAAGGGCGACTTCTATGTTGCCCATATTGCGAAGCCGGCCAGGCCGGCGGAGCAGATCATCGCCGAGCTGGTGCCAGGTATCATCCGCAACTTCCCCTGGCCGAAATCGATGCGCTGGGGGCCGGCTTCGGCCAAGCCCGGCTCGTTGCGCTGGGTGCGGCCGCTGCAATCGATCCTGTGCACCTTCGGCCCCGAAACCGAGGAGCCGGTGGTGATCGATTTCGAGATCGACGGCATCCGCTCAGGCAACGTCACCTACGGCCACCGTTTTCAGGCGCCGGGCGCCATCACGGTGCGCCGCTTCGACGATTATGTCGCCAAGCTGGAAGCGGCGAAGGTCGTGCTCGATGCCGACAGGCGCAAAGAGATCATTCTTGCCGACGCCAGGAACCTCGCCTTCGCCAGTGGGCTCGATCTCGTCGAAGACGAGGGGCTGCTGGAGGAAGTGTCGGGCCTGGTCGAATGGCCCGTCGTGCTGATGGGCGAATTCGAGCAGGATTTCTTGGCCATTCCGGCCGAGGTGATCCGGCTCACCATCCGCGCCAACCAGAAGTGCTTCGTGACGCGGTCACACAGTGCCGGCGAAGAGCTCTCCAACCGTTTCATCCTGACCGCCAACATCGAGGCCAGGGATGGCGGCAAGGAGATCGCCCACGGCAACGGCAAGGTGGTGCGGGCCCGCCTGTCCGACGCGCTCTATTTCTGGAAGACCGATCAGGGTGACCTGCCGGATCTCGACCAGTTGCGGGGATCGGCGGAAAAGTTCGGGCTTGATCTGAAAAAACCGCTCGACCAGCGCATGGCCCGCCTCGACCATCTCGGCGTCACCTTCCACGCCAAGCTCGGCACCCAGGGCGAGCGGGTGAAGCGGATTGCGCAGCTGGCCGAAGAACTGGCGCCGATCGTGGCGCGCGCAATCTCCCCCCTTGAGGGGGAGATGGCCGGCAGGCCAGAGG